>CAZSDR010000001.1:0-16749 GCA_964605695.1 uncultured Candidatus Saccharibacteria bacterium
TAGCGTTGCCGCTTCAACATATGGCCGCCGATCTCTATACTGGACACGAACTTCTGTTTGTATGGGTGACAATAGAAGAAGTCCTCAAATATGCCGCCGCCCTCCTGATTATCTTGTGGCATCGCGCCGTGGATGAGCCTGTCGATGTCATTATCTACCTGATCGCGATCGCGCTTGGCTTTGCCGCTCTTGAAAATACTCTTTTTATCTTCAATCATGCTACCAACGGCGAAGTGGTTAGCTCCATTTTGACCGGCAAACTGCGCTTTATCGGCGCCACCCTACTCCATGTCTTAGCCTCAGGAACCGTTGGCGCCTTTATTGCTTTGGCTTTTTATAAATCAAAATTGACCAAGATTATGTACGGAATGCTTGGGTTGTTAGTCGCTATTGTATTGCATGCGCTTTTTAACTTTTTTATAATAGACGGCAGTGGCGAAACCATCCTGAGCGTGTTTCTGTTTGTCTGGATGGGAATCATCGTCCTTTTGGTTGTTTTTGAAAAAGTAAAACTATTAGAAGCTCGTCATAGCACCTCAACACAATTATGAAAAAACCATCATTTCTGGAACGTCTCACTGGATCGATTTCAATGAGTAAATATGACGAAATATTAGAGGAAGACGTTTTTTCTGATGAGAACCCTCGTCAAAGACGCTACGATGAGGAGGCGGAAATACCGATGGTTAGCGAACCTGAAGAAGATACCAGAGAAGGCGAACTTCCGGTTGATATGTACAATACCGACGACGCGATTGTATTGCGTGCCCTGGTGGCTGGTGTATCTCCCGACGATCTTGATATCGCTATCACTCGCGATATGGTAACTATCAGAGGCGCTCGTGAAGAATACCAAGAAGCCAGTCATGACGAATACTACCATCGAGAACTATTCTGGGGTGGATTTTCTCGGACGATTATTTTACCGGAAGAAGTGGTGATTGATGAAGCTGAAGCTCAAGAGAAGCACGGTCTCTTGGAAATCCGTCTGCCGAAAGTCGATAAACAACGCAGTACTAAACTCAAAGTTCGAACGAATGCGGTGAAGTAAAGAATCTTTTAGGTTTTGCTTGGGAGCAGGCTCGGCGCAGCTCACATCAGTATTTGATATTCACTACGCTCATAAAATACTGTGTGGCTGCTGCCCCGGCTCGCGGTTCGTCGCCCCAGGAAGGGCGACTCAGAACGCTCCGCCTTTCGAGCCTGCACGTAATGTGCGCAGGCACATTACTTCCCAAGCAGTCGAAAGCCCCCTAACGGGGGCTTTCTTTGTGCTTGGGAGCAGGCTCGAACTGCTGACCCTTCCCTCTTCAGGGGAATGCTCTACCAACTGAGCTACCCAAGCTTTGCTTACCTAAAAAGTGAACGATCGTTATTCTACCTTTTTCTGACCTTTTTTCAATATTTTCTAAATTCCACCAAAATTGATCAGTCCCGACCAAAATTCTTTGGAAGAGGCCCCGTCTCCGAATAATGGAGATAGCGCTGAAAGATAAGGGTGTAGATAATGGTACAAAACGAAAGGAATAACAATCAACACACAGATCCAAATGACACGGAAAACAAAGGCTAGACGAGCATTGCGGCGCATAACTTTGAGCATCTCATTATTTTCAATCAACAACCGGTTGTTTTCCTTCATCAGATTACGAAGTGCGGCATGCTCGTCTTTCATATCACAAAATGATACCAATCGCCGCGAATCCGGTCAAAAAACAACCGTTGACAAATTTAGGTATAATGAACACACATGCCCGAATTACCCGAAGTTGAGACAGTGCGCCTACAACTTGTAAGAAGTGTCACTGGTAAGGAAATTAAAAAGGTCGATATTCTACACCCCAAATCAGTCGGTTTTGACACCTCTATCAGCAAACGCCTGCCTGGAAGTACAATCGGAAATATAGATCGTATTGGCAAACTTCTTATTTTCACATTTAAGAAAGAGTCGAATTTATTTTTATTAATACACCTAAAAATGACGGGGCAATTGATCTTTCGTGACAAAAAAGGGACACTCGCCGGTGGTGGTCATTCAATGAGCGAGTTGGACTACAGAAAACTACCCGGTCGCCACACCCGAGTAGCCATACATTTCACTGACGGCTCTTCTTTGTTTTTTAACGACATGAGGTTGTTTGGTTACATAAAGCTAGCTTCTTTGGAAGAAATGGAGGCGGCGCGCGCCGGTTTTGGACCGGAACCGATTGCCACTGATTTTGACACGACCAACTTTGTCGAAGCGGTACAAAAACGGCGCGCGCCCATCAAAGCCATTCTTCTGGACCAATCGTTTGTCGCCGGCCTCGGCAATATTTACGTCGACGAAGCTCTGTGGAGAGCGAAGATAAAACCGACCCGTATCGGGACAGATATAACTGAGAAAGAAGCGATGCTCTTGCTAGAATCCGCCGGCAATGTGATGCGAGAAGCGATCGCTCAGGGCGGAACTACGTTCCAACACTTTGTCGACACTGCCGACAACAAAGGAAACTTCACCGCCTACCTGCAGGTATTCGGTAAGCAAAACACGCCTTGCTCACGGTGCGGCACATCTATCGAAAAAATTCGCCTAGCTGGACGCGGGACTCATTACTGCCCGCAGTGTCAAAAATAAAGTATGATAACTCTCACATTATGGAAGTGAAGATCGAGCCATCATGGAAGAAAGCACTCAAAGAAGAATTTGAGCAACCATATTTCATAGCCTTGGCGGAGAAAGTGCGTACGAGCTACCTGGCCGGCACCGTCTACCCGCAACCAAAAGATATTTTTCGAGCCTTTGATTTGTGTCCTTTTAACCAAGTAAAAGTGGTCATCTTGGGACAGGATCCCTACCATGGTCCAAGGCAAGCCAATGGCCTGTGCTTTGCGGTCAGTGAAGGTGTACCTAATCCTCCTTCACTCCAAAATATCTTCAAAGAAATCGAGTCCGATCTGGGCCGGCTCGTTGATCGCTCCGGTGATCTCTCGCGCTGGGCTAAGCAAGGCGTACTGCTTCTCAATGCTACCCTGACTGTCGAAGCGCAAAAAGCCGGTTCGCACCAAGGGTGGGGTTGGGAGGAATTCACCGATGCGGCCATAGCCGCCCTGTCGCGCGAGCGCGAACATCTGGTCTTTCTCTTGTGGGGCAGCTACGCGCGCAAAAAAGGCGCGCATATCGACCGCATTAAGCACCTGGTACTTGAATCAGCGCATCCCTCCCCACTTTCCGCGCATAACGGCTTCTTCGGCAATAAGCACTTTAGCCAGACCAACACCTATTTAGTGGAACATGGCCTGCCGCCGATTGAGTGGTAGAGGGCGGGCGCGAAGCGCCCGCCCTCATTTACCACGCCTTCTACTATTTCAATTAACGAATGGTGATTATCACCTCTACCCGACCTTTCATTCGAATGAAAGGTCAGCGGGGCTCTTGTAGCCAACGCCGCGCTTCAATCGATTGAGATGCGTACCCGGGCGCTCTAGCGATGGAAGTGGCGGTTGCCCGCCTTAACCAATTCAGCCAAAGCAACATTCACTATCACCCATACACCTACCCCGAGAAGCCACGGCAACGGCAACGGTACGGTACTGAAAATAGCACCAGCGCCGGGCAGATAGATAGTGGCGACCATTAAAACCAAACCGCCAGCGACTGCGTAGTTCAAGAAACGATTGGAGAATGGATTATACTCAAAAAGAGATTTCTCCAGGTCGCGCAGCGAATACGCCACGAACAAAATGTAGCAAGCGAAACAGGTAAAGACGAAAGTTCGCACGATATCAGTTTCAATAGACGTATTGGATAATATAACGTACATGGCAAAAAGAGCGACTGCGGAGAATACCGCCAGAATTATGGTGAGTGAAACCACTGCGCCGTTTAAGATTCGACGGTCGCGTTCGTATTTTCCATTAGGAGACACATCATCGTCAAAAGCGTAAGCGATGCCAGGCAAACTGCTGGTGAAAAAATTAACCCAAATGATCTGCATAGCAGAAAGCGGCAAAGGCAGAGCCAAAACGAGACTGCCGCCGATAAGCAAGATCTCATCCAAGCAGTTGGAAACCAGATAAACGAAAGTCTTGCGTATGTTGCGCAGGACCCTTTTGCCTATCTGGATAGCCGAAACGATAGTATTGAAGTTGTCATCGAGCAAAATAAGATCAGCTACGCTTTTGGCCACGTCACTGCCCGAACCAACTGCCACGCCAATGTCGACCGCCTTCAAAGAAGGCGCATCATTAACACCATCACCGGTCATAGCTACTACTTCGCCGCGCGACTGATAGAGCTTGGCGATGCGCAATTTATCCTTCGGCGTCACTCGCGCAAAGACCCGAACGTAGGAAAGTGCATCGCGTAATTCATTATCACTCATCTGGGAAACCATTTCCCCGGTCATAATCTCCGATTCTTTGACCTGCCACCCTAAGTCGCGTGCTACCGCCACCGCCGTGCCGGGAAGATCGCCGGTCGCCATCACCACCCGTACGCCGTACTGCTCAATACGCTGCACCGCTTCGGGAACCTCCTCACGTACCGGATCAAAGAAAGCCAAAGTGCCGACAAAAGTAATGTCTTGAATGTCGTCTGGATTGTATTTGGCCTGTGTCTCGTCCGCCGATTCTACATACGCAATACCGACCCCGACCAAACGCTTGCCGGCGCGGCTCTCTTCTTCCAGCCGTTCTTCTAGGGCCAGATAATCATTCTTGCTGATTGTTGAACGCTGCAACAATATATCGGGCGCGCCGAGAATTATGTGCGCATAACCCTCTTTCTGCGGCGCGAGACTGGAGGTCAAAGACACAACGGCGGCATGCACGGAAAACTTGTGCGCTGAACTGAACGGTACTACGGCAGTGATCCCCCGCTCTCCCTGCGACACATACTCTATGCCGTATCCGGCTGCCACCTGTACAATACTCGTTTCAAGCGGGTTGCCGACCATCCGCCAATTCTTTGGTTCTTCTTCCGGGTTCTCCACTACTACATCAGAAGCGAAAGACGCGAGCATAAGAACGTCTTTATGCTCGGCGCTCAGGTGCCCGGTAGGCGTATGCTCCGTCTCGGCTTCGCCTTTTAACAGCTCTTCAGTGGTTTTGATGTCGACCAGCGTCAGTTCGGCTTTGGTCAAAGTACCGGTCTTGTCCGTCATGATCACCGTGGTCGAGCCGAGCGTTTCGGCCGCGGTCAGGCTGCGCATGATGCCGTGGCGTTTGGCCAACTGCTCGACTCCGATAGCCAGAACAGCAGTCAGCGCAATAGGCAGCGCTTCCGGAATGGCGGCCACCGCGATGGCAATGGAGATGAGGAACATTTCGAGAAGCAGCTCGCCGCGTAATATGCCGAGAAGGAAAACCAGAAGCACGAGCACGACCACAATGAAGGTGATCGACCAAGCTAACGAGGACAGAGTTTTCGCCAGCGGAGTTTTTTCCCGTTTGGTGCCCTCGACCAGCTCGGCTATTTTGCCAAACTCGGTGTTCATACCGACGGCAGTCACGACCGCGAGTCCGCTACCTTCGGTCACCAGCGTGCCGCCAAAAACGCAGTTGACTCGTTCGGGCAAAGCGGTGTTTTCGGGCAGTAGCCTGGCGTGCTTAATGACCGGCAGTGATTCCCCAGTCAAAACCGATTCATCGACATGCAAGCTCTGGACAGACAACAGGCGGGCATCAGCCGGCACGCGCGCGCCTAAAGTGAGATGGATGATGTCACCGACAGTGATATCGGCAGCGTTTATCTCCATTTCATGGCCGTCGCGAATGACGCGCGTGCGTACGGTAATAAAAGATTTCAAGTGAGCAATCGCGTTTTCGGCTTTATTTTCTTGATAAAACCCCAGACCGGTATTTATTAAGACAGCCAGAGTGATAATGGCGCTATCAAACCAGTCGCCAATTACAAAGGTCAAAATAGCAGCCAGGACTAACACGATAATGAGCGGGCTGGTGAACTGGCGAAAAAATAGGCGTAATTTTGTATGCTGCTCTTTGTCTTCGATGACGTTGGCGCCAAAGCGCTTCTGTCGTCTGGCCGCCTCGTTTTCCGATAATCCTTCTTTTTCCTGTACCTCTAAGAGAGCGAGTGCTTCGGTGCCCGACATCGCGGAGTACGGCGCGCTCTGTATTTTTTCCGATTCCATCGCCTCATAATAGCATCACCAACTGGCCCTAATAAGCCAAATTATGAAAAAACTGTGGTAGAATGACAGCCTATGACAACACCATCCCACCTACATGCCGTTCTGGCAGTCAGTGCAGTAATCATCATCGCTGGTGCGGCAATGCTTCTTTACCCCGGCTCCCCTGCCGTTTGGAATCTTTTTAGCAAAGATGAGACTCATTACCCTGGCGACGAAGTCCATGTTCACAGCGACTTCCTTTTTTATGCTCACGGAGAACGTATTCGTTTTACCGATGAACGCTATCAATCGGGCGGTCTCCAAGTCTTACACCCAGACATGCATTTTCATGATGGTAATGACTGGGTTATACATCGCCACGCTGATAATCTTACGCTTGGAGACTTCTTTGCTTCACTGGGTATCACGCTTGCCAGTGACTGCTTAACACTCGACACCAGCATAGAGTACTGCACTGACGAAACGAATCAATTCGCCGTCTTTGTGAATAATGAACGGATCTCTACACCTTCTCAATATATTAATCAGGAGGGTGATCGTATTCTTTTCTACTATGGACCGCCGAACGCACCAGAGTTGGCTATGTACCTGAATGAAATATCAGACGAGTCCTGCATCTATTCGGGACTGTGCCCCGAGCGCGGTTTGCCGCCGCCGGAGAGTTGCGGCCTCACCTGCGAAATATAAATAGTGGAGCCATCGGGTTGATTGACTTTAATATCAAAACGTGCTACCATAAAAGGAACTTAAGAAACTCGTGTGGGGGCTCTTGGGTACGACGCACACTTTCGTCGAGAATTATTTTCCCGCACCCCCGAATACACTTTTCTCGCGCCAAGCGCGTTTAACTGTTTTTGGTAGCTACACTTATTGAATCACATGGAATCACATACACGCTCACAACGTCCTCGGGACGGCCGACATCGTCGACGCCCTTATTCTTCATCTGCTCGCCCTTCACATAGAGGTGGGAACACTACTCCTGCTCGGCCACACAGTCGTGGAGGAAACCAACGCGGCCCCGCACGACCTTCTCACTATCGAGGTGGTGGTCATGGCCATTCTCGACCTCATCAACACAACGACCATCGCAGCGGCGGTCGTAGAGGCCGTGTTATGCCAACCTTCGATCCTTCACGATTTATAAATACCAATCCGGTTGAAACAAGTGAGGTAGTGTATACACCCACACACACCTTCACTACCTTTGGTCTTGATCGGCGAGTAGTGGCAAATGTTTTGCATCATAAACTATCCGTACCATCGCCAATTCAAGACCAAATTATTCCGCACATACTTGCTAATCGCGATGTGATCGGTTTGGCCGAAACCGGTACCGGAAAGACCGCCGCTTTCTTGCTACCAATGATTCACAAGACTCTTTCGGAGTACAACCGCACAACATTGATTTTGACTCCGACACGAGAACTGGCGCTTCAAATTGATGGTGAACTCAAGAAATTTGCACAAGGGTTGCGTCTATACTCCACCATCTGCGTCGGCGGTACCAATATCCGACCGCAAATTAACGGTCTTCGCCGCAAAAACCACTTTATTATTGGGACACCAGGACGTGTTCTTGACCTGATTGACCGTGGCCACCTCGATACATCAAAGATAACTTCGGTTGTACTTGATGAGGCTGACCGCATGCTCGACATGGGATTCATTCACGACATGCGCAAGATTCTGTCCGGCGTACCCCAGGATCATGAAATGCTCTTCTTCTCTGCTACGATGTCGAAAGATATCGAGAATTTGGTGAACGATTTCTTAAATGACCCCGTAATCGTGTCTGTTAAAAAGAAGGAAGTGACAAACAGCATCTTTCAAGATGTCATTCGCTATCATCATCACGATAAATTCGAAACACTCACGAAACTCCTCGCAGATGAGTCCTATAAGCGCGTACTTATTTTCGGAGCCATGAAACACAGCGTACAGAAGCTCGCGGAAGAACTGACCCGTGCTGGGATCAAGGCTGACGCCATTCATGGTAATAAAAGCCACGGTCAGCGCCAGCACGCTCTCACACGCTTTAAGAGCGGAAATGTACGCGTTCTTGTTGCTACCGACGTAGCTGCTCGCGGCATTCACGTCGACAATGTCTCACATGTGATCAACTACGATTTACCAAATACGTTTGAAGATTACGTACATCGAATCGGCCGTACCGGCCGGGCCAGAGAGAAAGGTATCGCCCTGACTTTCGTACAAAACACCTAAATACTGACTCATGAAGAAGCCGGCGCGGGGGCCGGGGGGGGCCGCGCCCGCGGGGTTTGGCTGAACCACACAAAAACACAAACTCCCCCCCCCCCCCCCCCGCCGGCGCGCCCCCCCCCGCCCCCCGCGCCGGCTTCTTTTGCGTCCGTAAGAATCCTTAGACTGGCTCGTCCTAACGCTTGGTAGCGCGGGAAGAACCCCTCGCCGCACCAAGTCTAAAACGAAAGAAGGAATAGACTATTGTACAACCGTAGCAAATGGTCACTGATCGTGTGCCTGTTGGGGCTCCTTATGACAAGCCCTACCCAAGCAGATACACCAACCGTGGCCAACCTGACAGGGACCAACCTGTCGGAAGAAGGCAGACATATCGCGCATGTCATCCAGCGTGTTTTTCCTGACGCTCCCATCATGTTGCATATCGCGAACTGCGAATCAACCGGGCTCATTCATCGCGAGCCTGACGGTTCGTTGCTCCGCAACAGGGATGGAAGTTCTGCTCGGGGCGTGTTCCAAGTATTGATGCGTGTCCACCAGGACGAATTCGCACGACTCGGACTCGACCCGAACAATGACGAACACTATTTCCGGTACGCGCGCCTGCTCTATGAACAGAACGGCACGCAACCCTGGAATGCTTCTCGGCATTGCTGGAACCGATACGCGCGCCGTCTGTCTTGACTTTGGGGTGCGTCGCACAGCGACGCACCCTTTCCCTATGCTAAAATTGCTTCAATGAAAACCATATTACTCCTGATAGGCGGCTTTATTTTGCTCCTCTTGGTAAACGCCTATTTATCCTAAAAAACGCCCAGGATTGGGATTTTTTAGGATAAACCCTGTACTTTTACCCAAAAGTATGCTATAATATTAGAAGGTGTCGGATAAATCGATATCCAAAAAGCGAGAGGCAGAGGCAATGAGCAGGATCTTTGGAATCTTACTTTTGACGCTTAGCACCATTTCCACCGCTCGGGCATACGAACCGAGCCGGTCATGGTGCACGTACTGCGTGATGCAGGCACTGCTGGAAGTCCAGCAAGTGATCAGTGCGCAATGGGATATATTTTTTGACATCGACCCGATAGACGGGAAGGTCTACCTGATAATTTATTCCTTCCCCTACCCCGAGGAAGGAATCTGTGAGATCGGCATACGAGAGATGCCTAAAGATCAAGCGGAAAATTATCCTAAAGTCATTGAGCGTTACTGGTCAGAAAGACCAATAGTGATTTTTCCTCCTGATTCGGAGGAACCAATCCATTTCATCGACTTATGGGGAGAGGCATACGATTGTCCTCTCTATGAGGACATGAGAGCTGAATGATTACCGCGGGGGCGGCCCTCGGGCCGCCCTCCGCCCCGCAGACGCACGCTCCGCATATCCGTGATACACTCACGCGCATATGCGGAGTGTTTTTGTTTTACATAAAGAAGTTGGCCAGACACCGCTTGAGGTTATTCGTTCCTATCAAGCCAACAATCCTGAATATGTGAATGTGCCGATGGCCTATGCCGGCCGACTTGATCCGATGGCTTCCGGCCTTTTATTAGTGCTGGCTGGCGATGAATGCAAACAACAAGAGAAATATCACGACCTAGACAAAGAATATGTATTCGAAGTTTTGTTTGGAGTTGGTTCCGATACTGGAGATGTTCTTGGACTATTGAAATGGGACAGTGACCCACCTCAACTCGGCAAAGCAGATTTAAAGCGGATTGCAAAATCACTTACCGGCTCCATCACTCTTCCCTATCCACACTTCTCTTCAAAAACCGTTAAAGGTAAACCGCTTCATATGTGGACACTCGAAGGAAGACTTGATGAAATAGATCTGCCGACTAAAACTTCTCATATCTACAAATTAAAATGTTTGGATCTACGCACTATATCCAAGTCTGAACTTATACAAACGTCTCTGGCTAAGATCGAAACCATTCCACCCGTCACTGATGAACGCAAAGCGCTCGGCGCCGATTTTAGACGAGTCGATGTGCGAACCTCTTGGAACGCCTTGGCTTCCGATACTCAGACGCCACCAACCTACCAGATCGCCACCTTCTCATGTGTCTGTTCTTCAGGTACATACATGCGCACCCTGGCGGAAGTGATCGCGCGTGAGGCAGGCGTCAGCGGTCTTGCCTTCTCGATTGATCGCACCAAAATCGGCCGCTGGCGCCCATTCCCCTTCGGCTTTGGTTATTGGACTAAGCGTTTTTTGGCCAATAGAAAAGACCTAAAAAGGCGTTGACTTAAGGCCTTGATTCTGGTAAAATCGGCGACACTATGTCACAAGAAAAACTCATAAAACTGGTTTCTGCGGGCGACAAACAAGGTGTCGGCAAAGGTCATGTCTACTACACGACCTACAACAATAAGAATAAAAAAGACCCTTCAAAGAAGCTGGAGATGAAAAAGTATAATCCGGTGGCGAAGACTCATACCGTCTACAAGCAGAAAAAATAAAAACTACCTGAAAATAGCGATCTGCTTCGTTGCACTGCGAAAAAAGACCCTCACTGGACACTGACTCGTCCCATTCGGGTCTTTTTTCTTGTGCGCCTCTCATCTCATCTATTTTCAGGTGATTTTAGCATCACGAGGTTTCGCCTTGCGTTGTGACAAAGCAGATTGGTTAAAATCTGCCGCTTTACTCCATCGAAGCGGTGTAGTGTCCCTCATCGGCTAGCGAATTAAGTCGCAAGCGCTTCTGCAATTCTGTTTGCGCCATCTCCACATTCTTCTTCTGACCAAGCCAGGCTTTCTGGACCGGATCCTCAAGACCTCTCGAGAATGAAAACGCAAATTGCCACGGATACGGACCGTCATTTTTTTCCTTCAGAGCGATGGCATTAAGGTTTTCGGTAGCGCGCTCGGGCGTCTGCCCGCCAGAAAGGAAGACAATTCCCGGCACCTCTTCAGGTACGGCGTTTTGGTAGGTACGCAAACTCGCCTCAGCCACCTCGCTTGGAGACGACTGTTCGTGATGTTCACTTCCAGCTAAGACCATACTACTCTTTAAGATCAGACCGGCTAAATCTACTCGCTGTTCACGAAGAGCGTCAAAGACGATCCTTAGAGTCTCGGTAGTCACCGCTTCGGCGCGGGCGATGTCATGCGAACCGTTGTATAAGACTTCGGGCTCAACCATCGGCACAATGCCCACAGACTGACAGAGAGCGGCATAGCGCGCGAGCGAGAGGGCGTTAGTGCGAAGATTTGGTAGGGTTGGAGTATTTTCAGAAACGGTCACTACTGCTCGCCACTTGGCCGCTCGCGCGCCCATGTCGTAATACTCAAGGAGACGCTTCTCCAAACCATCAAGTCCTTCAGTCACTACCTCACCAGGGAAATTTTGGTGAGGCACCGTACCAGTATCGACTTTAATAATCGGAACAATACCCTTACTTAAGAGTACGTCAGAGAATTGGGTACCGTCGTCGGTATGATTTCTGATCGTACCATCATGCACAATGACTCCAGTTACATATTCTTCAAGACCGGGAGTGGTAAAAAGAAGTTGTCGGTACTGACGACGCATCTCCGGAGTTTCCGAGATACCAAGCGCCGCTAGTTGTTTATTCATCGAGTTAGGACTCTGGTCGGCCGCCAAAATACCTTTTCTTGGCACCACCAGTGACTGAGCAATTTTATGGAGAGCGGAATGATCTGACATATAGTATTAGTGTACCAGCCTAGGTGTACGCCAGAGCCGCGCGGCTGTGTACACTAGGCAAGAGTCCAGAACACAGGAACCAGAGCACAAATAAAACCCAGAACACGAAACCCAAAGTTTGGTCATTTGGATTCTGTGCTTTGTGCTCTAACTTTTAGGCTCTAATTTTCCAACCAATGCGGAACAAATGAATAACAAGGACACCAAGACCAATCAGCAGTCCACCAATCACAAACAATCCTATAGTAGAATCAGCTTCGCTGTAGCCAATCATGCTGCTACGAATACCGTCGGCAAAATAAAAGAATGGGTTCCAGCGCGTCAGGGTAGCCGCCAACTCTGGCAAAAACGTGATCGAGTAGAAAATGCCACCGAGGTAGGTTAGAGGCGTGATGACGAAGGTGTTAAGGACCTGTAGTTGCTCGAAACCCTCGGCCCATAATGCCACCAGAATCCCGAGCATGGCGAAGATGGCGGCAATAGCGGCGGTGTAGAGTACAAACGCGACCGGATGCTGGAGTTCTACTGCTCCAAACAGCACCCCCACGCCAAGGATAAGAAAGGCGACCAAAAGCGCCCGCGCAACTGCGCTCCCTACAAAACCGATCAACATTTCCAAGTATGAAAATGGAGCGATTAAAACTTCCTCAATGCCACGAGTGAAGCGCTGGAAATAGACATTGCTCGACGAGCTCTGGAAACTGGCATTAATGATAGAAAGCATCAATACTCCCGGAAACACAAAAGATATATACGCTACGCCAGCAAAATCATCAATACGCGTACCGATTACCGTTCCGAAAATGAAAATATACAATGCGGCCGAGATAGCTGGCGCCACCAGCGTTTGTGTCACCACTCGAAACGTACGTACGACTTCGCGGCGCATCATTGTATATAGACCTATCCAATTTATATTCATACGTTTATGGTTTCGCGAGCTTTATTGTCCTCTCGTGTTATCTCCAGATACACTTGTTCTACACTTTTGCCGTCTTTGAGAAATTCTTCTTTCGTTCCCTCTTTTACAATCCGACCATGATTAATGATGGCGATTTCATTACAAAGCTGTTGAATTTCTTCCAAATAATGTGAAGTAAGAATGATGGTTTTGCCGCGACTATTCATCTCTTTGAGATAATCCCAGAGGGCCAGACGCTGTTCGACATCCACTCCGGCTGTCGGCTCATCAAGAATGAGCAAGTCTGGTGTGTGCACCAGAGCGCGAGCCAAGATCGCTCGACGTTTAAGACCGCCGGAAAGCTTTTGAAATTTCACCTTGCGGTGCTCAGTGAGGTCAAAGCGTGCGATCAATTCGTCGGCGCGCCGCTGGCGTTCTTCTTTTGGAATACCATAATAGCCGCCCATGTAGTCAATGAGCTGTTCGGTGGTGGCAAAGAAATCGAGATTGAATTCTTGGGGGGAAAGACCGACTTTGCGGCGAGCAATTTTGTAGTCAGTCACTACATCAACGCCGTCAATCAGTATCTGTCCCGAAGTCGGCTGGGCGATGCCGGTGATGCAATGAATGGTTGTGCTCTTCCCCGCTCCATTTGGACCGAGTAAGCCAAAGAAGGCTCCTTTCTCGACTGTGAGTGAAATACCATTGACGGCGGTCTTGGCTTTCGCACCAGAGCCATAGACTTTGGTAAGGTTTTTAATCTCGAGCATCGGGGTGGACATAATGGAGAGTAGTATAGCATTTCGAGTTGTATAAAAAAGTGAAGCCCCAAGCGCGTAGTGCTGCGCTCGGGGCCGGAAGTCAGGCCTATTCGATCGGCGATGAGGTCATCTCGGCCGGAACCCCAGTCAGCACCCTATGATGCTCACCGATGGCATTGTTGGTCAGCATACGCCAGACCCTGACAAAGGTGCGGATGGAAGGGGCGACTACGGACACATTGCTACTCCCAGTAGGATATGTCTTGATATAGAGACGGGTCTGGCCGACTTGATACTCCCCCTCACGAAAATTAAAGCCATGCAAGGCCTCATCCTTGGCGGAGACGCTTCGGGCTCCCGAAGGAAATTCGCCATGCCTCAAGATGATCTGATCGAGGCTGGTGACAGCCACCCAGCATCCCTGAGAATGGTCCACTCGAATCTGCACACCACGAGGGAATTGATCCTCGAGTATTTCCGTCTTGTAAGTTATCAGAATTGCCATTTTTTTCTCCCTCTCTAGGGGGCTTCTCCACTCACCAGCGGTGGTTTCGACAACCCAATGGCGTTACCGTTTTAGCATGGAATATATGAAAAGTCAATACCTGTGCTCTCGGCAGGAATCGACCCGCTTTTTCTAAGCTCACTACGTTCGCTAAGAACGCTGGTCGCGGCTCACTCGTTTCGGCATTAGGGATAGCCGAAACATCGCTCCGCCGTTCGATTCCTGACGCACGACACGCAGGTGTCGTGCTCTAAGAGCACAGCTCTCGCTCCGCTCAAGCTGTGCTCTCGGCAGGAATCGAACCCACATCTCTCCCTTAGGACGGGATAGCTCTATCCATTGAGCTACGAGAGCATTGTGCGGATTAGCTTAACATAGGGTTAGATTCCACGGAATCAATTCTTCTTCTTCGACAGTCCCCCGGACTGTCTCATCCCACACCTCTCCCTTAGGACGGGATAGTTCTATCCACTCCGCTACGAGAGCGATTATTAACGTGCGAGTATGGTAGCACAAAACGGGCGGGGCCGAAGGCCCCGCCCGTTTTGTGCCTATGCGCGTATATAAATTTAAGCCGCCAGTAATTCAGCTACTTTTTCTTCATCAAAACCAACCACTACATCATCGCCAATTCTGATGACCGGCACACCCATCTGACCAGTCATCTCCACCATTTCCATTCGCTTCTGTGGATCAGAGGCGACATCAAACTCGGTATAAGCGACATCGTTGGCCTTAAAATATTCCTTAGCCATGTGGCAAAAATGGCACACCGGCGTACTGTAGATGATTACGTTTTTATCCATAGAGGAAAATTATATCACTTGTTTAAATTACCGCCAAAATTGCCACCACGGGTACTTTTTCGTTTCAGTTTCAGACTCTTCTGTCTCTACCGCAGGCGCTTCACCTACCAAAATCGCTACCTGTTCTCCCTCACGAGCCACATCAAAATTACTGCGAATTTCTTCCTCAATTCCTCTCTCTTTTGCCATATATTCAACCTGTCCTTCCAATTCTGCCTTACGAATCGCTAGAGCTGCCAATTCGAGTTCGACTGCCTGTCGTCTTTCTGCCACCTCGCGCTCAGCCACATATCGTTCCCAACCCGCCCTACTGAGCACGACCGCTAATACGGCCAAAAATACGATTGATAATCGAACGTAGAGAGCGTTATTAAAGAAATTCTTTTTTCCGAAGCGCACATAGTTATGTTACCATATGTAACGTATCAGCCTTTGCTTCAGACACATTCTTAATGTATGAGCTTTCTGTACGACAAAAACACTAAACGGGCCATCAAATGGATTTGGATCGGCATAGCGGTTATCATTATTCTTTCGATGGCCGCTTCCGGAGTCTTCTTTGGGGTCTAAAGCACGCTTCTAGTCTGAAGTCTTGCCTCGATAATTTTCTATTTTTGAGTGATCACCTCCAACTAAGACGGGAGGAACTTTGTATTTTTTCTTTTTATATTCCAAAATCTCCGGACGAGTATAGGTTTCGCCGGTGGTAACACGATCATCTTCTAATGAGTCATGGGTACCAAGGACACCCGGAACATGACGCGCTACTGCATCAATAATGGTTAAAGCCGGCAACTCGCCTCCGGTCAGCACATAATCCCCTACCGATACTTCCTCGGCTTTTAGTATTTTCTTTACACGTGCGTCGATACCTTCATAGCGGCCGGAAATAAGAACAAGATCATCAAACTGCCGAGCGTACTTTTTAGCGAGCGCCTGATCAAATTTTTTTCCGCGCGGCGACATAATAAGCGTCTTCACTTTTTTTTGGACTTTTTTCTTGCCAACCGCTTTTTCCCACGCTTTCACTATCGGCCCAGCCATCATCACCATACCTGGCCCGCCACCGTACGGTCTGCCATCAACTTTTTTATGTTTATCTTTGGTGAAGTCACGAGGGTTGTAATAACTGATTGAGATTTTTTTTCCGCGCACTTTGGCTCCCTTACCTTTTTCAGTCTTCTGGGCACGCCCAAGTACACTGGCACTGGTATACGCCTCGCAAACCTCCGGAAAAATGGTAATGATGTGGAAATGCATCGCTATGATCCTAGCACAAAATCGAAGAATAAGTTTCCTCAAGCCGAAAACTGAGCGCAGTGCGAGGAACGGCAAAGCCGCGGAGGAAGCGGTATTCAATATACCGTGCCTGACGCGGCTGCAGCTGTGACGAAGTAATGTGCCAGTTTTCGGCTTGAGGTTAGATTTCTAGGTTCCTAGAAAGATTATTTGAGACAAAATCGAGGCGCGTGAGGAAAATGGTTGGAGTGGGACAACAAAGTCCAGCGAGAACTATTTTACCGAAACGCAACAAAGATTTTGACCAAATCAGATTTCTAGGTCCTCGATAGCCTCATCCAGGCTCTTAGGCGCTGCCGCGCTCGCCCTCTCACCCTCGCCGCCAAATGACTCTGCGGCACCATTATTTGACAGACGGCCGCCCTCAGGTTCGTTAATTTTTAGATTGACACGAGCATCATGCTTCATACCCACCACACGCAGAAGTGTACGAATCGCCT
>CAZSDR010000001.1:16849-27824 GCA_964605695.1 uncultured Candidatus Saccharibacteria bacterium
TTGACACGAGCATCATGCTTCATACCCACCACACGCAGAAGTGTACGAATCGCCTTGGCAGTATTACCAGAGCGGCCGATAATTTTGCCCATATCCTCGGCATGAACATCAAGTGTCAATAGTACACCCATCTCATCTACAGTACGGTTTATCTTTACATTCTCCGGATGATCGACAAGTGCCTTCACGACTGTCTCTAGAAATTGCTGATCTTCTTGCATATATTCTTAACTGTTGAACATTAAACTTAGAAAAGCGGCGGTAAGTGTTCCGTTTCCGCGCTTTATACAATAGTACGAGTGCTTTGTGACTGCGTCAACGCCCATAGTCTGAAAAGACGATAATGGGCTCAGATGAGAGGCTTAAGCTACAGCCGATTCTTCTTTGGTTTCAGTAGGAGTTTCTTCCTCCGCTGGCGCTTCGACAGTATCTTCTGTAGGAACATCAGCTGGTTCAGTAGTTGCTTCTGAAGCTGTTTCCGGAGCAACCGCCTCTACCCCACCCTCCTTAGCGATAGGAGACTTCTTTGGCAATACGTTTATCTTCTTGCCTTCGATGATGTTTTTAGAGATAAGAAGATTGTTGAGAGTTGGTGACGGCTGAACACCTTTTGAGAGCCAGTTTTTAACCTTTTCAGCATCAATTATGAAATGCTTGGTTTTTGGATGGTAGGAGCCAACCTGATCAACCGCATTGCCGCTTCGAGGGCCATTGCGCTTATCGGTCACGACAATACGGAACGACGGGTCGTTCTTGCGGCCAAAACGCTGTAATCTCATCATTAACATATAGTGGCCAGAAGACTAACAGAATCAGGCCGTTTGGTCAATAGCCACTTCTCTGCTACAATCTGGCTTATTCTATGACTCAAAAAACCTACGAAGGGCCGATTGCGGTTCGGGGCAAGGGCGTCGGTTTCTTCCGACGACCGGACGCTCCAGAGGCAGAACAAGACTGGCTCATAGTACGAGAAAACCTGGAGCGGGCGCTCGATGGCGATATTGTGGAAGTACGGGAGCTTCCGGCTCCGAAGCCCGGCGACCGCCAAGAAGCGGCTGTGGTGCGCGTGGTGGAATCGTCACGAAGTGAAATCATCGGTACGGTCAAACCTGCTAAAGACGCTGACGGAACCTATTACCTGCAACCGGACGATTTACGCCTTCACATCAGGCCGCAGTTGCCGAAGGCAACTGCGGCCGATGAGGGCATGAAAGTAGCCGCAAAGATTGCCGATTGGCCACAACCGCTCTTAGAACCGATCGGCGAGATCGTCGAGACACTCGGTCGCGCCGGCGACCATGAGACTGAAATGCAGGCCATCATCCGTGGTGGCGGTTTTTCGGAAAACTTCCCACCTCATATTTCTGAGGCGGCACAAGCACTCTATCAGAGACGTGAGGAAATATTTAAGGAGGCACTCAAGGACACGGAAGGTGAAAATGCCAAACGGCGCGATTTCCGCGACCGCCTCACTATGACCATCGATCCTAAAGACGCCAAGGATTTCGATGACGCCCTTTCATATCAAGAACTACCTAATGGGAATGTCGAAATCGGTATTCACATTGCTGACGTTTCTCATTACGTTCGTGAAGGCGATTTAATTGACCAAGAAGCACAGTCGCGCGGCACATCAATTTATCTGGTGGATCGTGTTATCCCGATGCTTCCAGAAGTGCTTAGTAACGATCTCTGTTCACTCCGTCCCAATGAAGATCGACTGGCCTTTTCCGCCGTCTTTGAACTTGATGCTAACGCTCAGATCGTGAACGAGTGGTATGGACAAACTATTATCCATTCTGACAAACGCTTCACGTATGAAGACGCGCAAGCTGTACTAGATGCTGGCGCCGGTGAATATCACGACGAGTTGGCGGCCATAATGCGTCTGGGTCGTATCTTGCGTACACAACGCTACAAAGAGGGAGCGATCGCTTTCGAACAGCCGGAAGTCAAATTTGAATTGGATGAAAACGGAAAGCCGATTCGCGCCTATACGAAAATTCGCACCGAAACAATGCTCATGATCGAAGACTTCATGCTGCTCGCCAACCAGAAAGTCACCGAATACATCTATACACTCACTAAAAGCAAAAATCGTGATGCCGCTTTTATTTATCGCGTTCATGACTCTCCAAATCCAGACAAAATTGAAGAATTGGCGCTTTTTATCCATGCGCTTGGCTACGAATTTGAGACACATAAGGGCGTCGTAACCGCGAAAAACATCAACAAGCTCCTCAAAGAAGTTGAAGGAAAGCCGGAAGAAAACCTGATCAAGACTGCCACCATTCGCTCAATGGCCAAAGCGGTGTATTCGACCAAGAACATCGGCCATTTCGGTCTGGCTTTTAAGTATTACACTCACTTTACTTCCCCAATTCGTCGCTACCCCGACCTCATGGCTCACCGAATGTTGCGTCGCCATTTGGACGGATCTCCGATACAGAGTCGCGAGATTGCTCGCTATGAATCGCTGGCTGTGCGTTCTTCAGAAAGAGAAATGTACGCTGTACGAGCTGAGCGCGATTCGATCAAGTTCAAGCAGGTTGAGTACATGATGGACAAGGTTGGTCAAACCTTTGCTGGTGTCATTACCGGCGTAGCCGACTGGGGTGTGTACGTGCAAGAAAAGGAATCTCAGGCGGAAGGTCTGGTGCGTCTCTCAAATATTCGGGGCGATTATTACAACCATGAACCAAAACAATACCGCGTTAAAGGCGAAAAAACCGGAACTGCTTACTCACTTGGTGATGAAGTGAAGATAAAGTTGACTCGTGCCTCACTAGAAGAACGTCAACTTGATTTTGAATTCGTGAACTAGAGTCTGACGAAAAAGTCCATATACTTCGTTGCGGGTCCCAATTCGTCATTCCGCCGTATATCAAATACGTCTATATTCCTCATTCGCCCGCATCTCGTCTCTGAAGCTTTTTCGTCAGACTCTTAGTGGGGGCAGCTGGGGCGGTCTTCGGCCGCCCCGCTGTTGTACTTTTCCAAAAAACCATCATAATAAAAGTGGCATCGCCCTAAGAGAAAGGAGCCGCGCGATGAAGCATTGTGTTCTTACTCAGACGCATGACCCTCCGGTCATATGGGAAATAAGAGTTAAAGGCAATGAGTATAAGTTGCGCAAGGTTCTCGAGATCGCGAGACGAGAGAACGTCTTTGACTCATACGAATGGCACCACGGTACTGGTGAGATCTCGGTCTACTTCATGACACGAGACAACGATCCAGAAATCATTCCTATCATCATCGCCGATGAGATCGAGTCGCGACTCGATTTTGTCACAATCACCAAGAATCGGAGGATAGACTATGTCAGTCTCGACAACTGACGCGAAATTGGCCCGTGCGAAAACTTCTTTGCGCGGGCCTCATCAATTTACATCTTCGCTACCGCCACTGCATCATCGAATTTTACTGACAAAAGTTTTGAAACTCCGTCCGCTCCCATAGTAACGCCATAGAGGATGCCGGCACGACTCATGGTCTCGCGGTTGTGCGTAATCAGAATCAGTTGGGACTTCTTCGCCAACGCCTCAATCATGTCGCCATAACGCCGACTATTAGCTTCATCGAGCGCCGCGTCGGTCTCGTCGAGAATGATAAAGAGTGGTGGATTGACCTGACTCATCGCAAAGATAAGCGCGATTGAGGTCAGTGCTCGCTCACCGCCAGAGAGCATCTCGAGGCCGCGCACTCGCTTGTTTGGCAACTTCACATCGAGTTCGATACCTTCCTCGACCGCCTTGTCTTCCTCTTCTTCCATATCTTCTTCAGCAAACTCTTCCAAGAGACCGTCGTCGGCACGTTTCTTCTTCGGCTTCATAGCAATGCGCACCAACTTGGCTTCTCCGCCGCCGAACATTAGTGAGAAAAAACGATTGAATTCAAGTCCGATCTTATCAATGCCGGATATAAAATGCTCATTGAGTTCTGCCGTCAACTCGCTGATGAGTGCAGTCAGTTTCGCCACCGAATCTTCGAGATCGGTAATTTCGCGGACCAAAAACTCATCACGCTCCTTCACTTCTTTATACTCTTTTTCTATATCTTGATTAACACCGCCCAGTTCTTCCAGACGTATTTTCATTTTCTCCAACTGTCGGCGGCGTTCGTATTGTTTGGAACGATCCTCATTTACAATCGCTTCAGCGGTCAGAGTACTACCTTCCACTTCTATTACATGATTTGTATAGGCGGCGGCTGAGCGGCCAATCAAAGCCACGGCTTCTTGAAGTTCTCGCTTGAATTCTTCTCGATCACGATTGATTGCCGATAATTCACTCTCTATCTGCACAAGCTTATTTTCACACTCGCGCTGCTGCCCCATGATCTCAAACATACTCCGTTCCGCTTCGCGACTTTCCGACTGCTCAGCTTCAATAGAAGCGCGCAGGGACTCATATGCCGCCGTATATTCGTCTTCCTTGTTTTTGCACAACTCAAGTTCTTTTTGCAATTTCGCCAGAGTCTGCTCCAGATCTTTCTTTTCAGTTTCCTCTGTCGCGGTATTGAGTTGAGTTGAACCGCGCATACTTTCGTAAAACTTACGCGCCATATGCGCAACATCTTCAAGGGCTCGACGCAAATAAGAGGCTTCTGTACTCACAATAGATTTTTCCACGACACGTTCAAGTGCATCGATAAATTTTCTTACCTCTCCGGCCGGTATTGGTGTCTGCGATTCGCTTAATTGGAGCTTTTTTAAGTCGGAAAGACGTCGATCAAGATAGGCAATCTGCCCTTCCACTTGACCGCTTTGCCGTACCAAATCTTGCCGATTCTCTCGTTCAGCTTTAATGGATTTTTCAAGCGCCAGCAGTTCGCCACTTTTCGCATCCTGCGTATGAAGAGAAACTAACTGTTTGGCTTTCTCCAGTTTGGCTGAAAGTTCTTTAAGGCGTTCTTCCGGCTCACGACGAATAGACGCAAGGCGGTCCTGATGGAAAGCTAAGTACACATCTTCTCGCCTCAAATACTCAAGGTATACAGACTCCAATTCCAAACGAAGCTGTACTCCCCGTTCCATTTTCTTTACCTGGCGTTCCAAGAACTGCAAATGGGGCGTCACTTCTTTACGCAACGACTGCACCTGCGCGATATTTTCTTGTGTCTTCAGCAATTTCTTAGAAGCATCAGATATTTTGTACTGGTAGACCTTGAGTCCAAGTGCATCTTCGATCATTTCTCGTCGCTCTTTCGGACCGGCAGAGAGAATGCGGTCGGCTTCACCCTGAGAAATGATGTGGTGGCCAGTAGCGCCGATGTTGGCGGCCGCCAAGAGCTCCTGCACATCTTTAAGTCGAACCTGCGAGCCGTTTAGAAGATACTCGTTTTGACCATCCCGATGCACCACGCGCTCAACCGTAATTTCCTCGAAGTCCAAAGGAAAGACTTTACTTCGATTGTCGAGAATGACACTCACCGACGCACGATTACTGCGAGAAACCGATTCCGATCCGCCAAAAATTAGATCTTCTCCTTTCTTGCCTCGCATTGACTTGAGCGACTGTTCACCTAGCACAAACCGGAACGATTCAGCCACGTTACTTTTTCCGGATCCGTTTGGACCCACAATAGCGGTTATCGGTGCGGAAAACTCCAATTCGCTTTTTTTGGCAAAGGACTTAAAGCCCGAAATGGTGAGATGCTTCAGGTACATACAGTTAAAGACACGCTTATGTTACCACGCTAACAAGAGGCGTGGCACAAAGCGCCACGCCTCTTGTTAATACTATTCAAAATGGACCGCGTTCTTAGAAAACAATCGTTAGTGCGCGATGCGAGGCGCGCGAGTAATGTGGCACGAGTCTTACTTGGTTGTAAGGTGAGTGTCACGTTGCCGAAGCGCAACAAAGCAGATGGTGTGCTAACGATTGTTTTTACCACCCGTTAGCGGAAATAGCTTTCACTGCGGCCTCTTGCTCCGCTTCCTGCTTTGAGCGACCCTGTCCTTCAGCCACCTTCTTTTTCCCTAAAAATACACCGACGGTAAACACCCGGTCATGGTCTGGACCTTCCTGCCCCAGGGTTTCGTAAGTAGGCGTGACATTAGCATGCTCTTGCGCCATTTCCTGAAAACGACTTTTAGAATCTTGCCATAAACGCTTTTCAACAATTTCGCCCGTTTTAGCAAAAAGATTTTTGGCAATAAAATCACGCGCGATCTCATATCCTTGATCAAGATACAGCGCACCGATGAAAGCCTCAAAAACATTGGCAAGAATATACTGCCGCGCCCGACCGGTATCTTTGGCTTCACCTTTAGACATCAGCAGATAGTCATTAACCCCAAGCGAGAGTGCTGCTTCAGATAAAGAAACCGTGTTCACCAAAGCGGCGCGAATCGCGGTCAATTCACCCTCAGGCTTCTCCGGATAGGTTCTGAAAAGATGGTCAGTAACAGCCAACTCAAGTACGGCATCACCCAAAAACTCGAGACGTTCGTTATGGTCTTGAGTGGCTTCACGATGCTCATTGAGGTACGAGCGGTGAGTAATGGCAGTTAGGAGATAGTCGCGGTTGGCAAACGTATGTCCCAAAATAGCCTCCAGAGAGCCCAAATCGGCCTCGATATTTCGTTCTTCAGAGTCTTTTATCATAGATTATTGTGCCGCAACAGTACCATATTTTTGTGATTTAGCCATACTTTTGAAATTGTTTGAATTGTCCAAAAAAGCTCCAGTGGCAAGGCGCGGGTAGCTGAGGAACGTAGGCGTACTTTTCTGCTACGACGTAGTGACGAAGCGGGACCCGCAACGAAGCCAATGGAATTTTTCGGACAATTCAGCTTCGGCTGACGAGAAGAGTGACGGCTTTGGTGACAATCGGAAGTATATCTTCGTAGAAATTCAAATCCAGTATTTCAGAAACCTTAAACCAACGTGCATCATCAAGGCCACCCTTTTTCTCTAATGTGAGCTCAGTATATGGACTCTTGGCAAGGTAATAGACCACTTGCTTACGGACCTTGCCGAGTTCAGGATGTGAAGCAACGTACTCATTCTTACCCAATTCCGCCTCGATGGTAACCTCAAGACCAATCTCTTCTTTTAATGCCCTGCGAGCGCCGTCTTCCAAAGTCTCTTCGTCAGCAATACGACTCTTGGATAGCGTCCAGTGACCAAAGATGTCGTGTACCAAAGCAAAGTACATCTGTCCGGCGTCTTCAGCATACACAACCGCGCCAGCGAGACGCTGAATAGGCATTTGTTCATACGGGACATCTCGGCGCGGCTTTTTACCGATCTCATCTTTGCCCGGTTCACCAATTTCTTTGTAGACAGCACCAAGAACGCCATTTACAAACCGACTGCTGTTCTCGCCCCCGAACTGCTTGGCGAGTTCAATCGCTTCGTTTATCGCTACCTTAGCTGGCACCTCCGCCCGATCAGCAAAAAGAAGTTCATATAATCCGAGGCGAAGGATGTTTCGATCAACCGGAGAAATACGGTCAATCGGCCACTCGGGAGCGGCCTTCTCGATTACCTGATCTAATTCAGCCTGCTTGCTTAAAATTCCATCAAGCAGTTTTTCTATGAAAACATTATCGGCCTTATTGGGCGCAAATTCCTCAACGTTGCGATGCAAAACATTCGCCACCTCTTTTCTGTCGATGGCATTAAGATCCCACTCGAAGAGTGTTTGAAGAACGATTGACCTGGAAATGTGTCGGTTGGCCATAAAATGTACCCTGCTACTACTGACGCCAGTATAGCAATCTTGTTACACAAACGTCCGGCTCTAGCCGGACGCATGTGGATTGCGAATACTACTTTGATTCTGTTTCTTTAGGCGCTTCAGCTGGAGTAGCCTCGGCATTGATCGCTTCGCGCTTCGCTTGCATGCGCGCCGCGCGAGCGTCATTTTTTGCCTTGAGGTCGATCACTTGCCGACCATTATAAAAGCCACAATGAAGACACATGTGGTGTGGACGATGAAGACCACTACAATTTTTGCACACAGCCATCTCAGGCGCGGTGAGCGCGTGGTGGGAACGGCGGTTCTTGGTATGAGACCGCGTATGTCGCATTCGGACTACCATAATGGCGGCAACTATAGCAAATACGCCCTAAAAAGCAAGGGGGAATCGCCCAACATAGCCCATATGCTACGTTGCGGGCACCCGCCGACTCGCTCCGTCGTATATCCAAATACGCCTACGCTCGCCGGCCGCCCGCGTCTTGCCTTTGAACCATTTCGAACCTTTCTTGTGGCTGGACATGGTCGTTGAGGGCGCGGCTTCGCCGCGCCCCTTTAGTATAAAAAACGAAAGGCCTCGGAAATCCGGGCCTCTTCCGCCCCCCCCATGGGGGCGGGGATAGTGTCGGACTTGCCGACGGTATTTCATGGCCCCTCGGGCCAAATTTTTGTGGTTGTCATCAGACCCCCCTTGTTTGCGGCTCAGGCCGCCTTGCGAGCCTCCACGAAATCCGGACATTCGTCCCTTACGGCGACATATCCGTGCTTCCTGCACGAGTTGGTGATGATTTCACCATTTGGACCGAAACTGACCGGACCAAATACTTTCTGAAGTGCACAATTGTCGCACCCCCCTCTGCAGACTGTAGCAACTTTTGGCATCATTTCCTCAATGCACTCTTAATGATGTCTTGGTCCCTAAACTAAGGAACGGTATCCCCACGTCCCACTGTCCGTAGGTTACCCTTCATTATTCCATCATAATTACGTTTTTGCAATAGGTGACGCGGTGGAGGTCTGTACAACCGTGCTTTTTTATGGCTAAACGGTGGGCTTTTGTGCCATAGCCTTTATGCACAGGCAGGTTATAGACAACGTATTCCGGTCGTCTCCCCATTCGCTCCATATAGCGATCGCGAGTAACTTTGGCCATGATTGAGGCCAGACCGATCGAAGGTTCGCTGACGTCGCCTCGGATGATGGTTTCTTGTCGCCTGAAATCCACCGGCGCACGCAATCCTCCGTCGAGCTTCACCTGACACGCGTCACAAAGATCATTCGCGCCAACTGCTTTCAAGGCCCGCGCCATGGCGCGCGAGACAGCGGGAACGATGCCGATACGATCGATCATTTTGGCTCCAACCATCGCTACTGCGAAGTCGAGATGACCAGAGTGTTTGAGCTCCTTGGCGCGTCGAAAAATCGCTTCGCGATTTTTCGACGTCAGTTTCTTGCTGTCCCCCACCCCTGAGATTAGCCTCCAATCAAAATCGCTCGGTACTAAAACCACTCCCACCGCCACCGGCCCCGCCAACGGTCCTCGCCCGGCCTCGTCAATTCCAATCAGCCATTTTTTCATACCCACACTATAACAGTTCCAGATTTGTTATACTGACGGCACTATGGCTGATACGAAACTCACCTCCTCCTTTGTCCACCTGCACGTTCATAGCCACTATTCCCTTTTAAACGCTATTCCAACCCCAAAAGAATTGGCCGCTGCCGCTAAAGCGGACGGACAGGATGCGTTGGCGCTCACTGACAACGGTGCGCTCTATGGCGCTATCGACTTCATGAAGGCCTGCAAGAAGCAGGAAATTAAACCAATCATCGGCATTGACGCCTTTCTCGCCCCGCGCACTCGCTTTGACAAAGACCCGATTGATAAACCGCGCGCGCGGTTGGTTCTACTCGCCAAAAACAATGCCGGCTATGAAAACCTCATCAAACTGGTCACCCTCTCCCACACTGAAGGTTTCTACTACCGACCTCGTCTTGATCGTGAACTCTTAGAAACATATGGCGATAATCTCGTGTGTATTCTGCCCTCTTTTGCTGCCGAGACCAGCCAACATCTCAAAAATAACGACAATGAAAAAGCGGCGGCTGATCTTGATTGGTATCGTTCCCGTTTTAAGGATGACTGTTATTTAGAGATCACCCACCATCCGGAAATGCTCGACCATACACAACTACAACGCAACATACAAAAACTGGCCGCGGATTCACAAACACCGCTCTTGGCCGCACACGATGTCTATTATCTACACAAAGAAGACGCTACGGCCCGCGAAGTGATGATTAAGATCCAAAGCGGCGGCAGTGTTGATACTGAAGAAGAAAGGAATGAGGATTTCTCTTTCATTACTCAAGCGCAGGCACAGGAATATTTCAAAAATGAACCGCACGCGCTCGCCAACACGATCAAGATCGCTGAGCAGTGCACGGTCGACATACCGCTCGGGACTAAATGGTACTTTCCTAACTACATCATAGAAAGTGGGCGCGAACCGGATGCGGAACTAAAAGAGCAAGCGTATGCCGGTGTAGAGTGGCGAGGATTGTCGCTTGATGATTCGATTGTAAAAACGCGTTTGGATTATGAACTTGAAGTTATAAAAAACAAAGGCTACGCAAAGTATTTTCTTGTCGTGGGAGATCTACTGCGCGAATCGCGAGAGCGCAGTATCTTGACTACTATTCGTGGTTCGGTGGCTGGTTCTTTGACCACGTATGTACTCGGCATCACCAATGTGGATCCTCTTGAATACAAACTTCCTTTCGAACGTTTCTTAAACCCAGAGAGACCATCGGCACCAGATATCGATATGGACTTCGCTGATAATCGCCGCGATGAGATCATCGACTACGCTAAACAAAAATACGGCGCCGACAAAGTGGCCCAGATCGGTACGTTCGGTACGATGATGGCACGTGCGGCGGTGCGTGATGTAGCGCGCGCGCTCGGACACCCATACACCACCGGCGACCGGATTGCCAAACTGATTCCTATGGGAAGCCAAGGATTTCCGATGACTATCACTCGCGCCCTTGAGATAGAACCAGAACTACAAAAACTATATAAACAAGACAGCGAGAGTCGAGAAGTGATTGATTTGGCGAAGAAGATTGAGGGGCGGGCGCGGCACGTGGGTGTGCACGCAGCCGGAGTCGTGATCGCGCCCGCCCCTCTTTCCGAATTCGTTCCCATCCAGCTCGATACCAAAACCGGTAAATACATCACGCAGTACGACATGCACAGTGT
>CAZSDR010000002.1:0-8685 GCA_964605695.1 uncultured Candidatus Saccharibacteria bacterium
CCTTGGCGAAGCAGCGCGCACACTACGTAGTGGTGGAAAATTTTTTTTGATTGATTGGTCGGAATCATTCGGGGGACTTGGTCCGCACTCTGCAGACGTGGTGACTGAAGCCGAAGCGCGGGCGGCCGCCGAGACAGCTGGTTTCATTTATGAACGTTCGTTTGATGCGGGAGACCATCATTACGGCTTAGGTTTTAGAAAAATATGAACGGCATTAGACCATTTCAAATCGTCGTACTAGGCATCTTTGCGTTCTTGGCGATTATTGCCGTGGCTTTGGTGAGTACTTATCGAGACAGTAGTAGCGGCAATGTGAACAATTATGGTGCGCGGGTAGTTGTTTGGGGTACGTTGGATCAAAGCGCATTTGAGCAGACATTTCGCGCAATCAGAGAGACCGATCGCAACTTTAATGTCGTTGAATATCACTTTAAAGACATCAACACTTTCGACACAGAACTGGTTAATGCGATGGCGGAAGGTCGCTCGCCGGACCTCGTTCTTCTTCCGTCAGATCGACTTGTGAAGCACCGCGCCAAGTTGGTGGTGATTCCGTATGACACGCTTTCTCTTCGGTGGTTCCGAGATAACTTCATCGAGGCGGGAGAAATATTTGCTCGTACCGATGGCGTGTATGCGTTGCCGCTCGCGGTTGATCCTCTTGTGATGTACTGGAATCGCGACATTCTTTCCAATGCCGGTTTTAGCGGCGCGCCGCGCACGTGGGAATCGATCGTCAGCTCGGTTGTACCGTTAGT
Organism: uncultured Candidatus Saccharibacteria bacterium; assembly: GCA_964605695.1. Classification (GTDB taxonomy): domain Bacteria; phylum Patescibacteriota; class Minisyncoccia; order Phycocordibacterales; family UBA918; genus OLB19. The sequence continues at coordinate 759 of CAZSDR010000002.1, forward strand.
TACCACGCGCGCCAGTGATCGTTCCATTACCAGAAGCGCGATTGCCTTTGGTGAGTACCGCAATGTACAACACGCTCGACCGACACTGCTTGCGCTCGCTTTACAGTCGGGCAGTCAGATGGTAACTGAAACCGAAAGTCGGTATGTGGTAGGTCTGAATGAAAGTGAACGGGGAAGCCGGCCGCCTTTTGAAGCGGCAGTGCAGTTCTTTACCGACTTTAGTAACCCGGTCAGTCCTCTCTATTCTTGGAATCGAGCCATGGCGATGGATGCTAATGCATTTGCTGCCGGCGACTTAGCTTTGTATTTCGGTTTTGGTTCTGAAGCACGCGTAGTGGGAGCCAGAAATCCAAACTTGAACTTCGATATGGAAGTAGTGCCGCAAGGAGCTAGCGCGAGCGTTAGACGTACCTATGCCGATGTGTACGGTTTTGCCATTCCAATTACGGCCCAAAATGCTTCCGGTGCCTATACCGCTGCTACTGTTCTCACAAATACTATGTACGGCCCTACTCTCGCTCGTTCTGTTGGTATGGCATCAGCACGGCGCGATGGCGTTAATACCGACAGTTCTCCGTTTCAGATCATTATTGATGAGTCGGCGCTCATTGCTCGGTCCTGGCTTGATCCGGATCCAAACGACAGCGCTTTGATCTTTCAGGAGTTGATTGAAAGTGTGGTCTCCAGCCGCGAACGCTTGAGTAACGCTGTGGTGGATGCGGTGAGAAGGTTAACTTTGGAATATTAAGTATGAAAAAGACATTACTTGTTACAGTTTATCTATTTATTTTTTTAGTGCCGATAGCTATCTACGCGCAAGGTGGTACTGGCGGCGGCGGAATGGGTACGGGTGGTACGGGTGGTGGCGGTATGCCAGTTGGTAACGATTCAGTCACAATCGATAATCCTCTTGGCAGTATCAACTCCATCGAAGGTTTTCTACTTGCTATTCTTGATATTCTACTCGTCTTTGCGGTGCCGCTAATCGTCTTCTTCATCATTTTGGCCGGCTTCAAATACGTTACTGCTGGCGGCAACGAACTTAAGATTACCGAAGCTAACCGCGCTCTTCTCTATGCGCTCGTCGGCGGTCTCCTGATTTTAGGTGCGTATGTACTGATAGAAATTATTCAGGGTACAGTCGATGCGATTAGAAAATAAACCATCCCTAACACATACAGTATGAGAAACTTTGCCGATCTAGTTAAGACCTTCACTGAAATTATTAACCTAGGCGTTTTGTTGCTTTTTGGTCTGACCCTGGTAGTAATCATTTGGTATATCGTTAAGGCTTGGATTATCAAGGGCGGAGACACCGCCAGCGTCGAAGAAGGAAAAAAAGTGGCGTTGGCCGGAGTGATTGCTCTCGTGATTATGTCTGGCATTTGGGGGATCTTGTACATCTTACGGAACTCTCTTTTTGTGGGGTAGAGCACCTATTACGTTTGTACACACTGCACGTATTGTGGTCTACAAAGGCCCTAGAATATGGTATATAATGGAACCACCAAATAGGTAATTAATGTATAAATTATGAAAAAATATAGTATCTTAGCGCTTTCTTCGATTTTCGTCTTGACGCCAGTCATTGCTCTGGCGCAGTTCGGTCAGATCAATACGTTCTTTGGTCAAATTCTGGACTTTATCAACGACATCTTGATTCCGTTAATCTTTGCGATCGCCCTCTTAGTATTCATTTGGGGTGCTTTCAAATACTTCATCTACGGTGGAGCTGATGAAGATAAACGCAAAGAGGGAACTCAGTTGATGATTTACGCGGTTGTTGGTTTCGTTCTGATGGTTTCAGTTTTCGGTATCGTCAACCTGATTGCTGGCGGCCTTGGCTTCAGCGGTGAGAATCTCCAGGACATACCTAATACTCCTTCACTTCGCTAAGTACAGTAGATATCTGACGATCGGCATCCTATGGGTGCCCGTCGATGAGATATGTATGGTCCTCCAACAGCCGCTCAAGCAGCCGCTCAAGGTTTCTTGGAAAGAATAAATGAAGCGATTCTTTTCCCTTTGATTGTACTACTGATGGCGCTGGCCCTCTTTTATTTCCTTTGGGGTGCATTTCAGTACGTTCGCAATGCCGCCAACGATGTTAAGCGTCAAGAAGGCCAGCGCCATCTCTTATGGGGCATCATCGGTATGCTAGTTATGCTTTCCGCTTTTGCTATTCTCACTATCGCCGCCAATACCTTTGGTCTCGGTAGTCAGGTACAGGAAGCCCCGAATCCTCTTCTTCCACCCCCGCTTACTGGGACTATGCGTCCTGAACCTCGTCCGAGCGGCGCTTCTCCCGCACCCGCAGATCCGACAATACCATCTGACCCAACCACACCAACTCTACCGACATTCCCCACTAGACCGTAATTACTTGTAATAAAAAAGCCCCCACCCACACGAATGCGGGAAGGGGCTGTTTGTTACATCTTGAGAAGGATGATCTGTACTGACCATCCTCAGCATCCACGGTTGGTCGGGGGAGGTGTACCTTGTCTCCTCCACATTTCCAAGGTTACCGGTTCCGTCGTTGCCCAGATCCTGATGACATAGGCTCCGAAAGTCGGTAGTCCTGGTCTCCAGACCTGCCGGTCTCCCAGCTGATGTTCGCATCGGAGGGTGTTTTCGTCACCCGCCAGAACGGTCCATTTGAGATAGGTGCCTTGGTAGTCATGCACGATACAGGTGGCTTCGCCAGGAGCGAGTTCAACCACTCCCAAGTGACCTGTGATCAAGTTTCTCGCCCGAAGACAGAAAACTTCTTCTCGCTCCGATTGACTCTCCATCCAAGGAGAGAAGTCTCGGATGTTCTCCTTGTAGGCGATTGGTAGGGCTTGGTATATAGGCCCCACCAGAAGTAGTGCGACGACTAGCGCTACCCATTTCCATCCTTTCGGAAAGTAAGCGATCGCCACTCCGATCATTAAGGCACTAAGGTACAGGAACCCTATCGGACCACCATCTGCCACATACTGCGCCAGCAACTCTGGGTAGAGTTGCCAAACGAAAAAGTGAAAGATAATTAGTCCAACAATGGGGGCGAACACCGCCACCCAGTTGACTTCCTCAAAGTCATCTTCCCCAGGCTTCTTCTTTTTGCTTTTCTTGGGAAAGAACCACAGTCTGACGAGAAGCGCCAGCAGCAGTCCTACCGCTGCGAGCCCGACCCAGTTTTCCCTAAGGAGCCTGAGTCGTTCGTCCTCCCAGAACCGAAGGTCTGGAGGAAGGAAGAAGTAGATGGCTAACAGGAGACCGATGCTGATCACCAGCCACACCACCAACTTCGCATACCATTGCCATTTCTTCCACTCCCGAACCAGTTTCTTGTCTGGCTCGGTCGTATTGTCGGCGTAATTTCCTGATGGCTTGCCAGTAGGATCCTTTAGCAGCTTCCTCTGCCAAGACAACTGGTAGGTAAGTATCCCGAGAATGATTACGATGACCGCAATCAGCTCCCATGGGGTGTTAGCGATCATGGTGTGTGACCTCCATTACCACCTTTGTTGCGGCCCAGTATCGCCGCATGGACTGTTGCGAGTTGTGCCAGACCTTCTCCACCGAGTACGAACGTACCATCACCTTGTCCAAGCGCTCGGGCAACGTCAAGCGAAGCCGCCTCTTCGGGAGTAATACCAAGCAGGTCGGCTATGGCCTTGAGGCCTTCAGCTCGTCCGGCCAAGGTCCTGGCTTCGAGTGCACCGGCCGCAGTGGCGGTACCAGCACCTTCGTTGGTGAGCCGAGTTTGTTCGGCTTCGGAGGCAGTCACCACCTGCTGAGCTGCGAATGGTGCTTCTGTCGCGTTGCCGATAGCTCTGTTCAAGTCGTGATGGAAGTTTACGACTTTGATCTGAGCTGTTTCGATGATGATACCCCATCTTTCGGACTTACCCGGGATTTTGTCGACCCGACGCTCGGCTTCTTTGAAGAGCAAAGCACTGGCCCAAGCTAGATTCTGAAGCGCCTGGGCTACGCTTATCTTGGTGAAGATCCGTGTTATGAGGGCAACTCCCGTGTCCTCAAGTTGTCTGTTGGCTTCTTTTCGACTGCCGATGGTGCGCACGAATGCAACGCCGTCTTCGATGCGCCACCGGAAGATCAGCACCACTTCAGCGGTGACGCGACGGTTTGATATACCGTCATCTGGAACGTCGGCGTTGAAAGTCTGGGTTGTGTCTCCCAGAGTCACAGCAAAGTCTGAGCCAAACAGTTTCTGAGCTTTGTCTTTGTCGATGCTAACTGCAAATGGTACGCGGATTGGGGGAACGTGTCCTTCGGGAATGGGCTCCCCTTTCATTTCCCCTCGGTAGATTTTTTCTGGAGGCCCTGGTACTTCCATTTGTTCCACTAGCGTTGAGAGGCGTATGACCCAAGCCAACCCAAATGGAAGGAAAGGGGGGCCTGCCGACATAGTGTCAGTAGGAATACCTAGAATGATTCTCACTCCGAGCTCGTCCTCCCTGATGGGGTCCCAGAACCGAATTGAGAGGAGGACGTAGGCAATACCAGCATATAGCCAGAAAGTTGACCAACTCCAAACCTCAACCAGTCTTTCTCCTTCTTCAAGAGTGTAAGTAGGAAAGAAAAACCACAGGGTCCACCAGACTGTGACTACCACGATAAGTGTGGCAAACATCAGTCCCAGACCGCCAGTTCTGTTCAGAAACTTCTGCATCTTGTGTTCCTTTCAATTTTCAAGGTTCATCCCCTGCGGGGGAACCGAGGTTGCGTTTGTGGGCGAGTGCCCGATTTTTGGATCGGGGACATTTTGCCCACTCCATCTATTATCATATCATATTTTGAGTGAAAAGTCAATGTTTTAGGCCTGAAAATAGGTCTTATTTGAGGCATATTTTGGGCCTCGGGACAGTCGGCACGGTTGCGAAACAGCCGTTTCGGCTGGTATGATGCCACCACTACTTATGGCTATTTCACTAGACATGCGTCCAAGGGAGGAGAAAAAAGAGGCGGTCGCGCATGATGGTGTATTGCGTCGCACACTTTCTTTCTATAAATATGTCACGATCGCTGATCCGGAAGAGATGCGCGACCGCCTCTTTTTGCGTCTTCATTCGCTTGGCTGTTATGGTCGTATCTACGTGGCGCACGAAGGTATCAATGCGCAGATGAACGTGCCTGTGTATCTATGGGATCAATTTGATGCGTTTATAAAAAACATTCCTGAGTTTCGAGATGTGCCATACAAGATTGCCGTTGAAGAAGGGGAGAGCAGTTCGTTTTATAAACTCACAGTCAAAGTCAAAGACAAGATTGTCGCCGACGGTATCGAAGACGAAACGTTTGATCCTTCCAATACTGGAGCTTATCTGACTGCGCGTGAGATGAATGAATATATTGATGATCCCGACGCGGTCGTAGTTGATATGCGTAACGCCTACGAAAGCGAGATCGGTCATTTTGAAAGTGCCATTCTGCCGCAAGTAGACACCTTCCGCGATGAATTAAAAGTTGTGCCAGAGCTGTTGCGTGTCCATAGGAATAAAAAGATTGCTCTCTACTGCACGGGCGGTATTCGCTGTGAGAAGGCGAGAGCCTGGCTCAAGCATCAAGGTTTTACTGATGTACGCCATTTGCGGGGCGGCATAATCGATTACAAGCACCAAGTCGAGCGTGATGGCCTACCGAATAAATTCCTTGGAAAAAACTTTGTTTTTGACGAACGTTTAGGCGAGCGGATCGGCAATGAAATCATTTCTCACTGTCACTTGTGTGCAAAAGAAAAAAGCGATACACATTACCACTGCCAAAATCAGATCTGCCACGTTCTCTTTCTCGGGTGCGACAAATGCGTCTCTAAAAAGCGTGGCTATTGTTCGTACTGGTGTTTAATTACCGATTTCACGCCCGCGCGTCTTAAAAAAATCTACGCTCGCTGGTACAACAAATACTTCCGACCAGAACAGTTCAAAAAACACCGTCTGAAACCTAAGGCGTTATAAAGATGTGAAGGCGGCCCTCATGGGTCGCCTTCCTCTTTCATATCCCCCGTGCCGGTTTGTGGGAACTCGAAACTTCCGTCAGAACGGTATCGGATAACCGCTGGGGGTTCAGGGGCGTGGCGGGCTTTCCTTTTTCGACCCTTAGGGTAGCGAGTCTCCAACTGGAGACCACTTACGATATCGCTTAAAGGTGTAGGCATCCTAACCTCCGTGATTGCGCCTTATTAAAGGATATCACAAGCTTACATTCCCAACACTCGCTTTGTGTAGTCGTTTTGGAAGACGCCGTTTGGATCGTGACGACGAGCGATGGCTTTGAATTTTTCCATATGCGGATAGAGTGGCGCCAATTCTTGGTGAGAAAGAGGATTGTATTTACCGAGGTGGAGACGGGCGCTAAAGAGTCTGAGCGCGGCGAGCGCGAGGAAATCACAGACAGCGCGATAACCTTCTTGTTTATGAGGTGGTTCAAAGGTCAGGATACTCAGCGAATAGCGCTCGCCGCCTTCGTTGGTGGCCATCAAGGTATCTTCCGTCAAGACATGTCGGAAAAAGAAAACGTAGTTGCAAACATGCTTACCGTGCAGTTTCTTGAATCCTTCAAGTAAGCCGACCCTTGTCAGTTGTGTAGATAGTTCTTCATCGACTGTATTCTCAATACCGGCAAAAAATGGAATGGCTTTCTGTAAGAGGTTGGTCATGGCGCGTAGCTCGGCGGGCGGTATAAAAAGCTCCATTTCGACATGTCGGAAGGTGTCGTGGTGTTCAGTGTGGAGCGTGAGAATAGTCTCACTGTCACCAACCACGGTATTGGGGCGCATCAGTGGTGGCAAGACTCTGGTCCAAAACATAGTGATGACCTTTTTTCCAAACAGCAGGGCTTTCCATTCGACTACCTTTATCATTGTGTGCAGACCGATTTCCGTGACGATAAAATCGTAGATTTTATACCAGCGAGTCCGGCGCAGAGCCTGTTCTTCCGGTTGTTCGGTTCGGGCGCGATGGTAGGCGTACCATTTCCAACTATAAGGCAGAAGGAAAAACGACTGCTGTGGCCAAACCGATTCTTCTGCGAGAATGCTGTCGAGATTCTGATGCTCACGCATTACCTCTTTCATCCAAAACTTCGGCACCACTTCAATGGTGATTTCGAGCACAATTCCCAAACAGCCAAGGCTAGCTCGTGCGGCTAGTAATTCCTCTCCACCGTCTATTGTTTTTATCTGCGGTTTCCCTTCAGTGTCGTAGTAGGCGATTTTGACTGCGCGCACATAACTGGAAAGGCTGGCGGCTCCGGTGCCATGGGTAGCAGTAGCGGTTGCGCCCGCGATAGTTTGTTTCTTTATGCCGCCGAGAGTAGGAAATGTGTACGGCGAATTAGTGTGAAGATAATCGAGGATGTTTTGTAATACTGCACCCGCACCAATGCGCGCTACAGGTCCAGATTCTCTTTCTTCCACAATCACGTGTATGAAGTTATTCATGCGCACCAGTGCATCGTCTGCGGCTACGATATCGCTCCACGAATGACCTGTTGATCGTACGCGTATATGACCCGTTTTGTGTTTTTCTAGAATATCCAAAACCTCTTGTTCGGTCTTCGGTTCATAATAATGTGTCGGTTCATAGACAACATTCTGGCCGAAATTCTTGAAAAGCATATGTATACGAGACCGCCTACTTTTTAATAGTAAGTCTAGGTGGTCATTGTTCTCGTTAGGATATCACGATCTATGAAGACCGTCTCTGAAGTTCAGAAAGCCGCATAAGCGGATTTCCCTTGTGCGTGGGAGAGGACTTGAACCTCCACGGGTTGCCCCATTAGTTCCTAAGACTAACGCGTATACCAATTTCGCCACCCACGCATATCTGTACCTTTTAGACACGAACTCGTACATGAAGCAGTTCATGTACTAAAAATGCTGACGCATTTTTGTTCGTGTCCGCCCTCAAGGGCTCGA
>CAZSDR010000002.1:8695-17002 GCA_964605695.1 uncultured Candidatus Saccharibacteria bacterium
CTCTACCAACTGAGCTAAGGGCGGATATGATTTGTAGGACGAAGTTTAGCCTAAACTCAGACTTAAAACAAGCACGCAAAAATGGTGTCGGGGGCGGGAATCGAACCCGCACGACCTTGCGGTCACGAAATTTTAAGTCTCGCGTGGCTACCAATTACACCACCCCGACGTGTGCAGAATAGTAGCATAAAAGTTTGGTGATGTAAGGCGAAAATGATAGAGTGGATGACGCTACCGGCCAGGTGGCGAAGTGGTAACGCAGCGGTTTGCAAAACCGATATGCACGGGTTCAATTCCCGTCCTGGCCTCAAAATACGAAGTAATTTTGGTACAGCGTCTATGTATCCTTGGTGTGTATCTTTGTCACCAATTCGTCCATGTCTTGCCGATGGCGTTCTCCGTAATCTATAGAAAATGAGAAGTGGGGAAGATACTTCAGGCGCATGTGCTGTTTTACATACGTGCGTAGCTCGGTGCCAGAACGCTGGAGAAAATGCAAAGCATCCTCCTCTTTTTCGGTGGGAATGGTAGTGAAATACACCGTGGCATTTTTGAGTTCCGGAGAGATGTCAATCCGAGTGATTGTGATTAAAGGATCTGCATTGGCGTTATGAAGTACGAAGGATGCCACTACTTCTTGAAGTGCCAATGAGATCTGTTCAGTGCGTTTGGACATGTAAATTTTAAGATTTCTTTAGGACTTTATGAAACAACGGTTTCGTATGCTTCAATGCGATCACCGGGTGCGACATCGATTTTGGTTTGGATCTGCATACCGAATTCACCTTCACTGATGGAGTCAACATCTGTCTTTGATTGCTGAATGTTCACTAAGGTTCCCCGACCAAGCTCTATGTCGCGGCGAATGATTTTTACCGGCTGTTTGATTTTTAAGGTTCCTTCCTCAACACGGCCGCCGAGAACATGGGTATTTTTTTGCACACTGAAAACTCGTAATATTTTTGCGGTACCGGTTTTAACCTCCTCTTCCAGTTTTGGCGTGCGGCTTTTGAGAGCTTCGTGGAGCCATTCCGACAATTCGTAGATGATATTGAAAGTGTGAATTTCCACACCGAGTCGATCAGCCAGCTCTTGGGCGGCTCGTTCGATTTTTACATTAAAGCCTACAATGATGGCGTTTGGAGTCGCACTAACGGCCTGTACGTCATTGTGTGTTATGTCGCCGACGGATTTTTCGATAACTCGTACCGTGATTCGGTCTGAAGTAAAAGCATCGAGTTCGTGCGCAATCGCATCCAGCGTGCCGAGCACGTCAGCTTTTATAAGTATAGGAACGATCGGTAAAGAAGTCTGTTCAAAAGAAGTTTTGCCCGGTGAATGTTTCTTTTTTGCGATCTCAACCTCAGCCTCTTTTTTGCTACTTACTACAATAAAATCTTCACCGACTTTAGGAACGTCAGTAAAACCGACGATGCCGACTGGCTCTGAAAGCCCAGCTTGTTTGATTGGTCGACCACTAAAGTCTTCCATGATTCGCACCGGCGCATAGACGTCATCGACAACTACAAACGAACCACTTTTTAAGGTGCCGTTTTTGACGATGATGGTAGCGGTCGCGCCGCGTCTCATGTCCATTTTACCTTCGATCACGACGCCTTCTGCTGGAGCTTCGGTGTCACCCTTTAATTCTGCCAAGTCGGCAGAAAGTATAATGAGGTCAAGGAGTTCTGAAACACCCGTACCCGCTTTGGCAGAAATGGCGACCCAAGGAATGTCTCCACCCATGCCTTCGATATAGATCTCATTTTCAATCAGGCTCGCTTGAGTGCGGGGAATATCGGCGCCCGGCTTGTCGATTTTGTTGATGGCGACGATGTAGGGGATGCCGGCCGCCTTAATGCTCGCCAGAGCTTCAAGGGTTTGAGGCTTCACACCATCTTCAGCAGAGACAACCAAGACAGCGATGTCAGCTACGTCAGCACCGCGTAGGCGCATTTGCTGAAACGCCGCATGTCCAGGGGTGTCAAGAAAGGTAATGCGTTCCTTAGCGCCCTCTGCAGTTTCGTGCTCAACCACATATGCTGAGAGGTGTTGGGTGATGCCTCCGGCTTCTTTGTCGACGATATTGGTCTTTCTAATGTAATCAAGTAGGGTTGATTTGCCATGGTCAATGTGACCCATGATAACCACGACCGGAGGCCGTTTGACGATATGAGGGGTGGTTGTGGAAATTTTCTTGGCCATAAAATTGAGAGGCCGCCCATAGGCGGCAACAACGTGCTGTTGGATGACAACATACCACATAAATCTCGATTTGGGAATCAGGCCGCTGAAAACTACGACCTGCCTTGTTGCGCTTCGGTAATGCGTCACTCACCTTACAATAAAGTAAGGCTCGCGCCACATTCCTTGCGCGCCGCGCATCTCGTAGTTTTCAGCGGCCTGATGTTTGTGAGATAATAAATTCTTATGTTTCGTTTTACCAAAAAAAGAATCTATCTTGACTATGCCGCCGCTACGCCCGTGCACGAAGATGTGTGGCGGGCTATGCAACCGTATTTCCGATCGGAGTTTGCAAATCCGGGGGCAGTCTATACGGAAGGAGTACGTGCGGTTGGTGTGGTTGAGGATGCACGGACTGAACTAGCTCGTCTTCTTGGTGTCCGTCCGGAAGGTGTCATTTTTACTGGGAACGGGACCGAAAGCAACAATTTAGCCTTGTTTGGTGTCATAGAAAAAATGGTGCAGGCAGGAAAAAAGTATACAGACATGGAAATCATTAGTTCTCGCCTTGAGCATCCTTCTATCAGTAAAGTGTTGGAATCTCTTCAGGCTCGTGGTGTTACCGTGCGTTTTGCTGAGGTAGCAGAAGATGGCCGAGTAGAACCGGATACCGTTCGGTCGCTTATTTCCAAAAAGACTGTCCTTGTCACATTCGCGTATGTAAATAGTGAGATAGGGGTTATCAATCCGATTCGCGCCATTGCTCGGGTGGTGAAAGAGACAGAGAAGAAATTTGGTACGCGGATTCTTCTCCATACTGATGCCGCTCAAGCACCGTTGTGGTTGTCGTGTAATCTCAATTCTCTCGGTGTTGATCTTTTGTCTCTGGATGCGGGGAAGTGTTATGGGCCGAAAGGTGTTGGTGTATTGGTGCGTGTGCGTGATGTTGAGCTCATGCCAGTCATGCTTGGTGGGGGTCAGGAATTTGGATTACGATCTGGTACGGAAAACGTACCACTCATTGTAGGAGCTGTTCGTGCGTTTGTACGCGCTCAACATCACCATTCATCTCGTGCCCTGCGTGTTTTGGGCTTGCGTGATGTGTGTATACAGCAACTGTTGGAGATTCCGGATGTTGTTCTTAACGGTAGTCAGGAACATCGAGTCGCAAACAATATAAATATTTCTGTACCTGGTATAGAAGGAGAGTTTGTTGTGGTTTCTCTCGATCTGCAGGGAATCGCGTGCGCCACCAGAAGTGCCTGCGGAAGTAAGAAAGGTGGAGTGAGCAACGTCATACTTGAATACACAAAAGATGAATCACGAGCCACTTCTTCAGTTAGGATCACTCTTGGCGAGGAAACTACCAGTAAAGAACTTGAACTATTTGTGCAATCTTTTAAAAAGATTATTGAATCGCAAAGAAAGGCTCTCTCAAACTTGACCAGAAGGTAGTTTAGTTGCAATATATACATATACCGAGGTACCGCACTGGCTGATTGACCGTTAGCTTAACTTTTCCCAATTACATTTATGCCTAATTTTCACAATTTCACTTCTCGCGCCAAAGAGGCCATAAAAAAAGCTCATGAGCTGGCTATTGAGCGTGGGCAAAATCACGTCAACCCGCTTCATCTGCTGGCCGCCTTGGCTATGCAGGATGAGAGCGCGGTCGTATCGATTCTCGATCAATTGGATATCGATATCATCGCTCTCACCGATTTACTTTTGGAAGGACTCGAAGGGCCCGATATGCAGTCACCGGTGTCGCAATCCTATCAATTGTATTTGACTCCGGACTTAGCCAAAGCGCTTGAGCGTTCAGGAGCGTTAGCTCAAGAACTTGGAGACTCATATGTTGGTGTTGAACACCTGTTTGCGGCTGCTCTTGAATTCCCCGGACCGGCGGCGGAGGTGATGCGCCGCGTAGGACTTGAGCTGACTTCAGTAATGAACTCGATCCAGAACATACGAGAAAACAACATCACTGATGTTCAGCAACCGAAAAAATTCCGAGCGCTCTCTAAATACACACGCAATCTCACCAAGCTCGCACAAGAAAACAAACTCGATCCGGTGATTGGGCGCGATAGCGAAGTGGCTCGCGTCATTCAGATCCTCTCTCGTCGCACAAAAAATAATCCAGTCTTGATCGGTGAGGCCGGTGTCGGGAAGACTGCGATTGCGGAGGGACTGGCGCAAATGATAGTGCAGGGAAACGTTCCTGAGTCAATTAAAGAAAAAGAAATCCTCTCCCTTGATATGGGACTGTTAGTTGCTGGTACCAAGTTTCGTGGCGAATTCGAAGATCGTCTTAAGGCGGTCATGAAGGAAATTGAATCATCTCGCGGTAATATCATTCTCTTTATAGATGAGTTACACACGATTGTCGGTGCCGGAGCGGCCGAGGGTTCTGTAGATGCTTCTAATATGCTGAAGCCGGCCCTAGCGCGTGGTGAACTTCGAGTGATCGGAGCGACAACCCTCAAAGAGTATCAAAAATACATCGAACGTGATCCGGCTTTGACCCGCCGTTTCCAACCAGTACATGTCTTGGAACCAAGTGAAGAAGATGCCATCGCCATTTTGCGTGGTATCGCTGAGAAGTATGAACTATTTCATGGTGTGCGCATCACCGACGACTCTATTGTAGCAGCTGTCCAACTCTCTAGTCGCTACATTACCGATCGTTTTCTTCCCGATAAGGCAGTCGACCTGATAGACGAGGCGGCGTCAGCCTTGCGCATTTCTCTTGAAAACAAACCGGACGAACTAGTATCTGCTGATCGAAGTGTGCGTCGACTTGAGATTGAGCGCGAAGCCCTCAAGAAAGATTCCAAAGCGGCAGAGGCTCCTGCTAAGCGCAAATTACAGGCGCGATTGAAAGAGATTGAGCGCGAAATTGGTGAGCTCCGTGAGAAGACAGCCGCGGTTGATACTAAATGGAAAAACGAACGAGAGACTCTTAATGAGATTAGAAAGAGAAAGAAAGAGTTGGAGACCTTGAGGCTTGAGGCCGAAAGTGCTGAAGCGATGGCTGATCTAACTCGTGCCGCTGAGATTCGCTATGACACCATTCCTACGGTGGAGAAAGAATTGGCGGAACGAACAGGCAGACTGAAGAAATTGCAACGAAGTCGCCGCTTACTTAAAGAAGAAGTGACGGAGGAAGATATTGCGGCCGTGGTGTCGCGCTGGACAGGTGTACCGGTGGCACGAATGCTTGAAGAGGAAGCTAAGAAGCTCTCGCGCATGGAAGAGGAGCTTCATAAGAAGGTAGTGGGACAGAGTCACGCCGTTAAGTTGGTATCTGACGCGGTTAAGCGTTCACGTGCCGGCATCGCCGACCCGAATCGACCGATTGGTTCCTTCCTGTTTCTTGGTCCAACCGGTGTTGGTAAAACCGAGTTGTCTAAAGCGTTGGCGGAATTTATGTTTGATGACCCGAATGCGCTCATACGAATCGACATGTCTGAGTTTATGGAGAAACATTCCGTCTCAAAAATTATCGGTTCGCCGCCCGGTTATGTGGGTCATGAAGAAGCGGGTTCTATCACTGAGAAAGTTCGTCATCGACCGTATTCGGTGATCTTACTTGATGAAGTTGAGAAGGCGCACCCTGAAGTTTTCAACGTACTGCTTCAAGTGCTCGATTCCGGTCACCTTACTGACTCCAAGGGTCGCAAGGTTAACTTCAAGAATACGATCATCATTATGACTTCCAACATCGGCGCTGAGCATATCGATCGTATGTCAAGTTTCGGCTTCGCTAAGGTGAAGGACGACAATGCACAATACGTGCAGGCTAAAGAAAAAGTGCTTGAGAGTCTCAAATTATTCTTCCGTCCCGAATTTCTCAATCGACTTGATGAGATCATTGTCTTTGACATTCTTTCTCCTGAAACCATCAGAAGCATTGTGGAGATGCAGGTGGCTGATGTAGCTAAGCGTCTTCTCGCCAAAGATATTAAATTATCTGTTACCGAAGATGTATACGCGTACTTAGCTAAAGAGGGTTACGATCCTAAGTTTGGTGCTCGTCCACTCAAGCGAGTGATCCAAAGCAAGATCCTTACTCCGGTCGCTTCTATGATGATTGGTGAGGGTATGTTGCAGGGAGGTTCGGTTAAAGTCTGTATGAGAAAAGATGAGCTGACTTTTGATGTGCACAAGAAAGACAGTCGCCGGAAAGGGATGAAGACAGGAGTGACGAAAAAAGAAACGGTAGGGGTGTAAGTTATCACTTTTTACCGGACATAGAACCGCCCAGCCAGGAAATGGCTGGGCGTTTCGTCTTCCCCTTTAGTCTTCGGGGTACATTGTTTGAATGCGGTCTCGGATGCGACTGCTGGCCCGGACTTGAGCTGCGATTGCTTCGATTACTTTACATGACATATCGACGTGTACAATGACCTCGATATCGTCAACTATTCCGCTGACGATATAATATGTCATGTTGTTACGCCGCGCGTGTCTAGTGATAATCCGAGAGATATTGCTAATTCGGATGTTTCGCAATGTCCCGATTATGTCACGGGTGATTTCGATAAGCGCAGCCTCTTTCCATAATTCGCGCTTTCCCGGCATGCTTTGCCAGCGATCACTCATGGCAATGGCTGTGATGGCCTCGATATTCACGTGGCGATACGCAAACCTTTCGTAGGCTCTGAAATTCCCTTGAGGAAGACTTTGCATCTCCTCAGCAATGTTCTGTACGCAGGTTTCTGCCCCCTCACCACTCAACGCTTGTGCGGTCGAAGTCCAGGACATCCACAACGAAAGCATAATTACGGCAAGACGGGTGACATAACCCATTGTTCCTCTCCGAGTCTTTTGCTACGAACTCCAGATACTACACTACGGAAAAGTTATGTTTGGTCAAGGGTACGATGGGATGGAATGGTTTGAACTAGGTGTGTGGTTTAAAACGAAAAACAGCTCCAGCGGGGAAGACGAGAGTGTCTTCCGCCAGCTTGGAGCTGGTATGACCGAAATTAGGTCATATGCTTGATTCGAAACCTCCTGAACTGACGCAGGTCCCACCACCAAGGTAGGGGTGAGGGAGGTGGCGGTACTTGCCGTAACGTGCCATCAGCAGTCCCGACACGCCCTCTTCTGCCGCAGAGAGCTCTGAGCTGCGCGCGGCGTTGTTGTAGTGTTGCGTAGTCTTGACTGTGACCCACTGTATTTCCTCCGTTGCTTATTCGACAAGATAAATACACTATAGATAGTGTATTGTCAAGTTTGTGTGCGCTGAGATGCTCGACGTTCGAACCTTGATTATTGAAAGTGAGTATAATTTCTTGCCGAGGTATGTGCGGGAGAGAGTTGGTTTAGCAGTATAAGAAAACCGCCTGACCCTGAGAGAGCCAGGAGGCTTTCTTGGATCGGCGGTGGATCACTTCTTCTCGTCGAGACCTGCCTTGACGAGGTTTGCGCGGGCTTCGGAGAACTGTGCGAGAGCATCCTCGCGGTTCATTTGCGGGGCCAGCGCATACACAGCAGAGTATACGAGCAGTTCGACGGGGGATTTACCCGTCTTTTGCCCGATAGCTTCCGCCATCTGCAACATGAGTTGCAGTGCTTCATTCATGGAAACTTCGGTCTCGTTCGCCATTTGTTTGTCCTTCACAGACAGTTGGAACTCACAAAACAATACACTAAAAATAGCATATTGTCAAGTTTGTGTTTGTTGAGTTGGATTCGGTCACGAGTTACTAAGTATATTTCTTCGTCTATGACTCGAAATCTACTAAGTACTCTCGACCCCGCCTCGCTAACGCTGCGGCTTTCGAATCCGTGAGCAAAATACAAAAACTGTCAGCAGAAGAAGCTGACAGTTTTTTCATTTGTGCGCCGGGCTGGATTCGAACCAGCGAAGGCATAAGCCGACAGATTTACAGTCTGTTGTGATTGACCACTCCACCACCGACGCATTATATTAAATTATAGTTTAGCGACGTTTCGGTCGTGATCTTTGCAGACTGGAAATCTGTAAGATTTACTGGCCATGTCGCTGTAAGCGAACTATTTACAGAGTCGCCGGAGGGCGACTCCTTAGCCAGAGAGGCCGCCTTGGTCCGCGAAGCGGCGGACGGCGGCGCAAGCTACGTGCAGACACCC
>CAZSDR010000003.1:0-15987 GCA_964605695.1 uncultured Candidatus Saccharibacteria bacterium
AAATCCTTACTCGCGTGCAAGGCCGTACTCGGTGTTATACATCGTTTGAGCCGCATGAGGCGATTGGTAACAATCGTCCCAGGTATATGACCATCCCCCAGCACCACTTTTTTCTTTACGTACGTGGGTTTATAACGTAGGGGAGGAAAAAAGTGGTGCTGGGGACAGAATCCGGCTTATTGCAACACAAAGCCCTCGTTTACGAGGGCTTTGTGTTATTCTAGGGTTATATTTGGTTTGGATTATTTTTATGTTTCACCCTACATCAACACAAGAGGTTGTGCCTAAGACAGATTCAGTCGTTGAAAGTTTGATCGGACTATCTCGTCTTTCATTAATTGTTGTTTGTGGATTATTACCCATCTTTTTTATCCCTGGTTTGGCCGTTACGCTTGATCTGTCAAAAACTTTGTTTGCCGTGGTTGGAGTTTCTCTTTCGTTAGTCCTCTACGCATTGTATGTATTACGCGTCGGTAGTTTTTCTCTCTCTGCTCCGGCGGCGCTCTACGCACTGTGGGGAGTGGTAGGGGTGAATATGCTCTCCGCCTTTTTTTCTAACGACCGTACCGATGCTTTTTTTGGCACAGCGCTTGAAGTGCATACGGTTGGATTTTTGCTTCTGATGGCGACACTGGCTACGCTTGTCACGGTCGTTGCGCGCGACAAAGTGTTTTATATGCGCATGTACATGGTGTTGACTGGGAGTGCTTTTATCCTCATCGCCTTTCATGTCAGTCGAATTATCTTTGGTCCCGAATTATTTTCCTTTCAAGTATTCACAAATGCCGTGAGTTCTCCGATTGGCGGCTGGAACAGTCTTGGTATCTTTCTTGGACTTGTTATTCTCTTAATTCTCGTTGCTCTTGAGCAGTTACCATTAACCCACAGAGGAAAGATTGTGTCAGTGGTAATGGTTGTTTTGTCTTTACTGATGCTTGGCGTGATCAATTTCTACAGCGTGTGGCTGATCCTCGGACTCGCCAGTTTAGTGATGATTCTGTATGGATTGGCCAAGGATAAGTTTCAACAACCTACGCTTGGCTTTGAGGCCCGTCGGCGCTTATCGGGGGCTTCTTTACTCGTTGCTTCGATCATTTTTATTTTTTCTCTCAGCTTTGTCCTGGTTGGCGGCGGTCTCGGATCTGCCATCTCTCGAGTAACTGAAATTTCTTACCTTGAAGTTCGACCATCAATATCTGCTACTGCCGATATTGCTCGAAATGTATTTGAAAACCGTGTCCTTTTTGGCAGCGGTCCTAATTCTTTTGTAGATGCATGGCGACTTCATAAAGATATCGGCATTAATGAAACAATATTTTGGAATGTCGATTTCTTATCCGGATACAGTTATATCCTCACACAATTTGTAACAGTGGGTGTGCTTGGTTCGTTGGCATGGCTCGTTTTTCTTTCCTTGTTTGTGGTGGCTGGATTCAAAATGTTGTCACGCGGTCGCGCCGAAGATAAATTCTGGTATTTTATCGGCAGCTCATCTTTTGTGGGCGGGTTGTATTTGTGGGTGATTGCGTGTTTTTATGCTCCGAGTAGTTCCATATTGCTCTTAGCGGCAATATTCTCCGGCGTGCTTTTTGCGGCCCTCGCTGAACCGGCGGTTAATCTGCCCGGCGACAATGAAGAAGAAAGATCACCTCGTGTATTTTTGTTCATAGGCTGTGTGCTGATCGTACTTGGTTTAGCGGTTGGCGCAGTATATACGACCGTCAAGATCACGACCGCCAACCATCATTTCGGTGTGGCCAGAACTTTGGCTCTCTCCGGTGCTCCGATTGAAGAAGCAGAAGCAAGGATTACTCTGGCACTCGATACGTTTGAACGTGATCTGTTTGCCCGAGAAATGTTGCTGTTCCAGATAGCAAAACTGAATGCGTTGGCTAATCGTTCGGAACTGACACAGTCAGAACAGCAGGAATTTGAACGGGCGGTTGTTCAGGGTGTATTTGAAGCCAGGCGAATTATGTCGATCAGTAGAGACGATGCTAATAATCCTCTCACTGCTGGTGTCTTTTACAGTTTATTGTCTGCCGTTGGTCTTGAAGAAGCGAGAGAGCAGGCAGTCTCCTCCTTTGCACGTGCACGTGAACTCAATCCAAATAATCCGCTGGTCGTATTGTTGGAAGCACAATTTGCCGCTCGGGTGGGTGATCAGGAAGGTGCTAAGCGCTTAGCGCTCGAAGCGATATCTCTTAAAAGAAATTATGCCGAAGGGTATGAGTTATTGACTACTATCGAAATTGCGTCTGGCAACCTTGAGGAAGCAATCACTTCGGCGAGAGCTCTTGCTACCATGGAGCCAAATAATCCAGCCATCTTCTACCAACTGGGTGTACTTGAAGCTGCTCGCGGAGGGTTGACGGAATCCAAGGCGGCATTCACAAACGCGATTGCTCTTGATACTAATTTTGCCAACGCTCGTTTTATGTTGGCGCGTATTCACTTAGAGGAAGGAGATATGGCGGCAGCTTTGGCGGAATTACGTATGGTCTTAGAGCTTAATCCGGAGAATCAAGAAATCGTTGACCTGATTGCTTCAATTGAAGCTGGTGAGATACCGGCTGTGTCAACCCTACCAGATTCAATCACTCCAGAGGCTGATTTTGGTGACGGTCAATCAGTCACTGCTGATGAGTCACCGGACTCTTCCTTGATTTCTCCAGTCAATACACCGCCGAGCTCTAACTGAAATTGACTGAGTGGTGTTATCAGGATGTATATATGGTCGGAAGGGTAATGAATTTGGTATACAAAGAAGTGCGTGGCTTGCACCAAGCAGCATATGTGCTTGGTGTGTTTGCATTTGGTTCGCAGATTCTTGCGTTGGTGCGAGACCGTCTTTTGGCTCATCAGTTCGGCGCTGGTTTAGAACTCGATATCTATTATGCCGCTTTCCGCATTCCTGACCTTCTGTATGTACTTTTTGCGTCGACACTTTCAGTGTATGTGTTAGTACCCTTTGTGGCAGAAAGAATGCGTAACGAGAACGATGCAGAAGCTCGTGCACTTTTGTCACAGATGTTCACACTGTTTCTTGCTGTATATACCGTACTGGCGGCGGTCGTGTTTATGGCGGTGCCGTTGTTGGTTCCTTTTCTTTTTCCCGGTTTGGCTGAAGAAGCAGATACTTTGATAGTGCTCATGCGCATATTGTTGCTTCAGCCATTCTTTCTTGGTCTCTCGAGCTTGTTTGGTGTAGTGACTCAACTCAGTCATCGTTTCGTATTGTATGCGTTGAGTCCACTCTTATATAACGCTGGTATTATTGTCGGCATCGCTTTTTTCTACCCATATTTTGGCCTTTCGGGTTTGGCGGTTGGTGTGGTCTTGGGAGCCCTAGCTCATTTTTTGGTGCAAGTGCCATTGGTGCAGGGAAGTGCTTTGTATTTTACAGTCACGAGACGTATCGATTGGGTTACAATAAAATCCGTTCTTCTTATTTCTTTGCCGCGGGCGGCTACGTTGTCTCTTCATCAGGTAGAGCTCTTGGTGCTGGTAAGTATTGCAAGTGTTATGACGGTTGGTTCTGTCGCAGTGTTTCAACTTGCGTATAACCTTCAGTCAGTACCGCTCGCGATTATCGGGGCTAGTTATTCAACGGCTGCATTCCCGCTTCTCGCAGACTTGTTTGCGCAGAAGAGAATGGAAGATTTCCGTGTTCACCTTGAAACAGCACTTCGGCATATTATTTTCTGGTCAGTACCTGTGATCGGTTTGGTAGTTGTACTACGAGCACAATTGGTGAGAGTTGTGCTCGGGAGCGGTGCTTTCGATTGGAGTGATACGCGGCTGACCGCTGCTGTCCTTGCCTTATTAGCTGTGTCTCTGGTGGCACAATCCGCTAATTTACTCTTGATTCGCGCCTTTTACGCCAGCGGTGTCACACGAACACCTTTTTTTGTAACGCTATTTGGTTCCATACTGTCCATCTCACTTATCGTTCTTCTTTATGTGTTGCGAATTGAATCACCGGAAAAGTTCCGAGCCATTGAAGATCTCATGCGCGTAGGTGGTGTCTCTGGTAGTGAAGTGCTGGTAATTGCTATCGGTTTTAGTATTGGGATCATTATTCAAACCAGCGTACTTATCTTTTTGTCGGTTCGCCATTTTTCATTGGCGGTCGCCTGGATAGTGCCACATTTTACCCGCGCGCTCATCGCTGCGTTTTTCGGTGCGGTGGCTGCCTATATCACCATTAATTTTATTGTGGAAGGACTCAATACGGAAACGTTTATAGGTATCTTCTTGCAGGGATTATTTGGTGGTCTGACCGGACTTATAGGAGTGGTGGGCGCTTACTGGTTGGTTAAATCTCCAGAATTAAACGAAATTTACCGTTCTTTCCATAAGCGGGTATTTAAGACACGTATCGTTGCTTCCCAAGATGATGTAATTTAGAACGCGCCAAAATACCCTGATACTTTGTCGCGCGTCGCTCGAAAACACTCACTGTATATCAAATACAGCTCATATTTTCTCGCTTGCGCTTCGCGTCTCAGGGTATTTTGACCACGTTCGGCGCTGGTTCATTTCAGATTACTTTATGGTAGAGTACGGTTCTTACTATGCAGAATATCCGCAATTTTAGCATCATAGCTCATATCGATCACGGTAAGTCGACTTTGGCTGATCGCATGCTTGAGGTAACAAAAACCGTTGAGGCTCGCCTGATGAAAGAACAGGTGCTTGATTCGATGGACCTTGAGCGCGAACGGGGAATTACTATCAAAATGCAGCCGGTACGTATGAAGTACGTGCATGATGGCAATGAACACGAATTGAACCTGATCGACACTCCTGGTCATATCGACTTTTCCTATGAGGTCTCGCGTGCGCTCAAGGCGGTTGAAGGTGTGCTGTTGTTGGTTGATAGTACACAGGGAGTGCAGGCGCAGACTTTGACTACGCTTCAGATGGCTAAAGACCTTGGTCTTACCATCATTCCCGTTCTCACAAAAATTGATGTGCCACATGCTCGGATTGAAGAAGTGGGTGAAGAGATTATGACCTTACTCGGGTGTGAACGAGAAGAGATTCTTGCTGTATCCGGCAAAACGGGGGAAGGTGTTCCGGCTCTCCTTGATGCCATCTGTAAGCGCATTCCGGCTCCGCGGTCTCTTGGCGCGGGTACGTTTCGCGGTCTCGTGTTTGATTTTCAATACAGTAATCATCGAGGCGTGATTGTGTATTTGCGTGTCTTTGATGGCAGTGTCAAAAAAGGAGACTCACTCAAATTTGCTGTTTCCGGAAAAACGTTTACCGCGCTTGAGGTGGGAATGCTCGCTCCGAGAGAAGTGCCGGTTTCGGTCCTCAAGGAGGGTGAGATCGGTTATGTGGTGACTGGCATTAAGGAGGCGGGAGTAGCGAGTGTCGGCGATACATTAGTACTTGAAAAAAGCGGAGCGGAGGCTCTTTCTGGATACCAAGTAGCGAGACCAGTTGTATGGGCATCGGTTTTTCCGGAAAGTCAGGACGATTTTACTATTGTTCGCCAAGCACTCGATCGCTTGCGGTTATCAGATTCCTCACTCTCGTTTGAAGAAGAATCTTCGGGAGTGCTTGGTCGCGGTTTTCGGTGTGGTTTTTTAGGTATGCTTCATCTTGAAATAGTTACCGAACGTTTACGTAGAGAATTTTCTATCGAACTGATCATCACAGCACCATCTATTTCTTATGAAGTCACCTATTCTGATGGTCGAATAGAAAATATTTACGCCGCTTCGCGCTTTCCTGATTATGGCGATAAAGTAACGGTACGTGAGCCGTGGATTCTCGGACAAATCATCATCCCACCTGATTATATGGGTAGCATGATGACGCTTCTCTATGAACATGAAGCGCAGGTTATTGAGACTGAAGTTTTTGGCGATGGGCGCACGTTACTCTCTGTTGAGATGCCGCTTCGAGAACTGATGCGCGGTTTTTTCGACAAACTTAAGAATGCCAGCAGCGGCTATGCATCGCTTTCCTACGAAATTGCCGAAATGCGTCCAGCTGACGTGGCGCGACTTGATGTCTTGGTGGCTGAAGAATTGGTGCCGGCTTTCTCACGAGTGGTTGGTATTCGTCGAATTGAAACGGAGGCCAAAGCGGTGGTGGAAAAACTCTATAACACCTTGCCGCGTCAGATGTTTGTGACAAAACTGCAGGCAAGAGCCATGGGACGCATCATCGCTTCGCGGACGTTGTCGGCGATGAAAAAAGATGTGACCGCGCACCTCTATGGCGGGGATATCACTCGAAAGATGAAACTGCGTGAGAAGCAGAAGAAAGGGAAGAAAAAGATGTTGGCTCACGGGAAGGTGAGTATTCCACCGGATGTATTCATGAAAATGTTAAAAGACGAGTAGAGTGCGTCAAAACACCCTGATACTGCGTTGCACTTCGGTAATGTGACGGCTCACCTTACGTCAAGTAAGGCTTGCGCCACATTCCTCGCGCGCCTTGTCTCAGGGCGTTTGTGACCGCGCTCTATATACGAAGAAAGCCGCCCTGGACGACCTTCTCCGTATTTAGTCATCAGGGGCGGTGAGGGAGTTGGTTTTGTCAACTGGCTGGGGATAAGGACTTGCAAAAATACGGACTTTATGTATAATGCCGCCACTAACGCACGCTCGAATGAGTCACGATCAGAAGTCGCGGAGGTAGGGTAGAGGCGCTTGGGAAACGCTTCACCACCCATGTGTGTCCCCACCACACAGAATGCTATTACAAATCGTGCACGTATAAATACTTAAAGAGGACGCGAATACTCATCGCGTGCTTTTTGTGTGTTTTGCGGGTACTAACCATCCATTTTTATGTTGATGTATAAGGAACCAAAGGCGGAAGAATACACATCAGTTGGAGCGATGCCGAAAAAGACATTCAAATTGGCCAAGAAACCATTGGTTGATTTACCTGACCTCATCGAACCGCAACGCGAATCCTATCGCTGGTTTGTAGAAGAGGGGTTGAAGGAAATTTTCAAGGAGTTTTCACCCATCTCCGACTATTCGGAAAAGAAGTTCGATTTGGAGTTCAAGAAATACGAACTGGGCGCACCTAAATGTACGCCGGCTTACGCCAAGGAAAACAAACTCACCTACGATGCGCCTTTGCGTGCTTCAGTTACCCTCAATAACAAAACGTTCGGTAGTGGAAAAGAACAGGAGATCTTCATGACCGACGTGCCGGTAATGACTGAGCATGGCACCTTCATCATTAATGGTGTTGAGCGTGTGATTGTGCCGCAATTGGCTCGTTCGTACGGTGTCTTCTTCACTTCGCAGGACATCAAAGGTAAAACCTATTTCGGTGCCAAGATCATCCCAGCCCGCGGCGCGTGGGTGGAAATAGAGTCTGAAGCGGACGGTGTCATTTATATTAAGATTGACCGCAAAAAGAAGCTTCCAATCTCAACGCCACTGCGCGTACTCGGCCTTTCGACTGACAAAGAAATTGAAAAATTCTTTAAAGGCGTGCCGTTTGCAGAGGATCACCTTAAGGCCACTCTGGCGAAGGATTCGGTAAAGAATGTTGACGATGCATATGTCGAGATGTACAAGCAGTTGCGCGACGGCGATTTGGCGACGGTTGAGAACGCCAAGGAGTTCATCAACTCTATCTTTTCTCCAGCCCGTTACGATCTGTCAGAAATCGGACGCCATCATTTCAATGAGCGGTTTCATCGTCCGACCGACAAAAAAGCTATCGAAGAAAGAGTCTTGTCCCTTGAAGACTTGAAGATCATCATTTCTCACATCATTCATCTAAACCATACGCCAGGATCATATCCTGATGACATTGACCATCTCGGTTTCAGACGCGTACGTTACTTTGGTGAAATGCTTTCTCAGAGAGTGCGCGTGGGCATGACGAGAATGAAGCGTAATATCCAAGACCGGATGTCGACCATCGAAGCCGAGACTACTTTGCCGATGCAGATCATCAATCCACGTCCGCTTCAGGCAGCTATTAAGGAATTCTTCACTACTAATCAGCTTTCACAGTTCATGCAACAGCAGAACTTGTTGGCGGAACTCGAAGGTCTGCGCACCATTTCTGCTCTTGGTCCAGGAGGTCTCACACGAGAACGGGCCGGCTTTGAAGTGCGTGACGTTCATCCGAGTCATTATGGCCGCATTTGTCCGATTCAAACTCCAGAAGGTCCGAACATTGGTTTGATTTTGCGCTTAGCGATGTATTCGAGAGTCAATCGTTTTGGCATCATCGAGACACCGTACGTGAAAGTTCAAAAAGGTATCGTGACCGGAGAAGTTTCCTATTTCAATGCTCATGAGGAAGAAGGTTTCACCATCGCCCATGCTGCTGTGGAGATAGACGCGAAAGGCAAGATTGTCCCAGATATGGTTGAGGCGCGCCGAAATGGTGAACCGAGAACAGTCAGTCGCAATGAAGTTGACTTCATGGATATCGCCACTAATCAGGCTTTCTCGGTGGCAACTTCAATGATTCCATTTCTTAACCATGACGACGCCAACCGAACTCTGATGGGTTCAAACATGCAGAAGCAGGCAACACCATGCTTGATTCCGGAAGCGCCGATTGTTGCCACCGGAGTCGAGGAGTTGGCTGCTAAGGATACCGGTCGCGTCATCACTGCTCTTGAAGCTGGAGAGGTGGTTGAAGCTGATGCTCGTCATATTACCGTCAAGAACAAAGAAGGTAAGAAAAAAGAATATCAACTGACAACATTTCAGCGTACCAATGATTTCTCCGCTTTTTATCATCGGGTATCAGTAAGCGTTGGACAGAAAGTGAAGCGCGGCGACATTTTGGCTGATACCTCAACAACTGACCATGGTCAGATTGCTGTCGGTCAGAATGCATTGGTGGCTTTCATGAGCTGGAGTGGTGCCAACTACGAAGATGCGATCGTCATTTCAGAGCGGCTTGTCAAAGACAGTAAGTTTTCTTCCATTCACCTCGAAGAGTTGGATGTGTCAGTACGTGATACCAAGCTTGGACCGGAAACAACCACGCCTGACATTCCAAATGTAAGTGAAATGAAGCTTCGAAATCTCGACGAAAACGGTATTATCCGTATTGGTGCCGAAGTGCGTCCTGGCGACATCTTGGTTGGTAAAGTTACACCAAAAGGTGAAGCTCAACTCACTCCGGAAGAGAGACTCTTGCGATCGATTTTCGGTGAAAAAGCCAAAGACGTAAAAGACACCAGTCTTCGTCTTGAGGCTGGTAAGCGTGGACGTATTATTGGTGTGAAGATTTTCTCGCGCGAGCAGGGTGACCAGCTTGAGAGTGGAGTGATCAAGCGTATTCACGTCACGATTGCTCAGGTACGAAACGTATCAGTCGGCGATAAGTTGGCTGGTCGTCACGGAAACAAAGGTGTTATCTCACGCATCTTGCCCGAAGAAGATATGCCGTACACTGAAGACGGTCGACCGATTGATGTCATTCTGACACCACTGGGTGTACCTTCTCGTATGAACCTTGGTCAGATTCTTGAGCTTCACTTGGGCATGGCTGCACATACGCTCGGTTATCAGGCAATCGTACCTCCGTTTGCGAGCGCCACTGAAGAAGAAATAAAAGAAGAACTCAAGACTGCAGGTATTTCAGAGGACGGTAAGATGCAGTTGCGTGATGGACGAACGGGCGAAGCCTTTGAACAGCGTACGGCGGTTGGACACATGTA
The DNA here is from genome assembly GCA_964605695.1 of uncultured Candidatus Saccharibacteria bacterium. GTDB lineage: Bacteria > Patescibacteriota > Minisyncoccia > Phycocordibacterales > UBA918 > OLB19. Next base: position 9,674 of record CAZSDR010000003.1, read on the forward strand.
TATTCTCAAACTTCACCACATGGTTGAGGACAAGATTCACATGCGCTCTATCGGTCCGTACTCTTTGATCACTCAGCAACCACTTGGTGGTAAGGCGCAAGTCGGCGGTCAGCGCTTTGGAGAAATGGAAGTCTGGGCACTCCTTGGATATGGTGCCGCCTATACACTTCGGGAGATGCTCACCATTAAATCCGACGATATTGTTGGTCGTAGTGCCGCATTCGACGCTATTGTTCGCGGAGAACGAATCAGTCATCCGCACACACCGGCAGCGTTTAACGTACTCGTCAATCAACTCCGAGGTCTTTCACTCAATGTCAATTTGACGAGAGAGGATGGCAAGACGCATAACATGAACACTTTTTAACAGCCTCGAATTTCATCAACTATGAATCCACACACACAAAAACAGCGAAGCATGCCGACCCAGTTTTCGGCAGTCGGCTTAAAGCTCGCATCACCTGACGATATTTTGGGTTGGTCTTTCGGGGAGGTTACAAAGCCTGAAACTATTAACTATCGTACTCAGCGACCGGAGAAACACGGCTTGTTTGACGAGCGTATCTTCGGTCCGGTTGAGGATTATGAATGTTCCTGCAAGAAATACCGTGGTATCCGTTACAAAGGTATTGTCTGTGAGAAGTGCGGTGTCGAAATTACACGCGCCATTGTTCGTCGTGAGCGCATGGGTCATATCGAGTTGTGCGTCCCGGTCTCGCATATTTGGTTTTTACGTGGCGTACCATCAAGAATCGCTTTGATTCTTGGCATCAGTGCTGCGGCAGTAGAGAAAGTGATCTACTTCGCTGGCTATATTGTTACCAAGGTGTCTGAAGACGAGCGTAGCCGCCTCATAAAAGAGCTTGATGTTGAATTCAAAGCTCGCATTAAAGAACTTCAGAATGAAGAAGCCAAAGAGACTCTGAAGGCTCGCATGCAGGAAATGAAGCATGAGATTGAAAGTGTTGCCGCTGGTATGGTGCTTGATGAAACCACCTTCCACAAATACTCAGTCAAGTATTCTAATCTCTTCGAAGCTAAGATCGGTGCTGAGTCAATTTTTGAGATCTTTAAGAATCTCAATTTGGAAGCGCTGAAGAATCAGCTTGAAACTGAGCGCGAAAAAGCGGGAGTGGCTGAGAGAGCCAAACTTGATAAGCGTTTGAACCTGATTAGAGGAATGATTCATGCCGGTGTACGTCCAGAATGGATGTTCCTTAATCGAATTCCGGTTATCCCGCCGGCGTTGCGTCCTATGGTAGCGCTTGAAGGTGGTCGTCATGCTTCTTCAGACCTTAACGATCTCTACCGACGTGTAATTAACCGCAACAATCGTCTCAAGAAATTGATCGATATCATGGCGCCAGATGTGATTCTGCGTAATGAAAAGCGTATCTTGCAGGAGGCGGTGGACGCTTTGATCGATAACTCGATTCGTCATGGTGGTGGTGCGTATTCAGCGATGAGTCAAGCCCAACGTCGTCCATTGAAGTCACTCGCTGACTACCTAAAAAGTAAGCAGGGATACTTCCGTCAGAACTTACTCGGTAAGCGAGTCGACTATTCTGGACGATCGGTGATTGTGATTGGTCCGGAACTAAAGCTCGATCAGTGTGGTTTGCCTAAACATATGGCACTGGAGCTATTCCGACCATTTGTTATCTCTGAACTGCTTCGACAGGAATTAGCGTACAACATTCGTGGCGCCGGAAGATTGATTGAAGACGGTGTACCTGAAGTATGGGCGATCCTCGAAGGTGTGATTTCGAAAAAGTACGTGCTTCTTAACCGTGCTCCGACCTTGCACCGTCAAGGTATTCAAGCCTTTCGTCCGGTCTTGATTGAAGGTAACGCTATTCAGGTTCACCCGCTCGTGTGTCGTGCGTTTAACGCAGACTTCGACGGTGACCAGATGGCGGTGCACGTACCTCTCTCTGATGAGGCACAACTTGAGGCTCGAGAAATGATTTCTGCTAATAAGAACGTTCTCAAGCCGGGCTCTTCAGAGCCGGTTGTATCAGAAAAACTTCTTGATATGGCATTGGGAGCTTTCTGGATGACGAAGATAGTGGAAGGGAAGCCGGGAGAAGGGAAATTCTTTTCTAGTCCCAACGATGCCATTAACGCGTTTGATTATGGTCTGGTAGATTTTCGGGCCAAGATTAAAGTGTTAGCGACTGACACTGAAAAATATGCACAGTTTGAAGGGAAGGTGTTTGAGACTTCGGTGGGACGATTGCTTTTTAACAGCGTCTTGCCAAGCGATCATCCATTCATCAATCAAGTGATTACTCAGCGTGACCTCTTTGGCATCATCGTTGATCTGATTGATGATCAGGGAGTGTCTGCAGTTCCGGAAGTGGTTGATAAATTGAAGCAGTTTGGATTTAAGTACGTCACTGTTTCGGGGACCACATGGGGTATTGATGAAGTGGTGGTTCCAAAAGAGAAAGCCGGCATTATCGCGGCTGCACGCGAAGAGGAGAGAGTCATCAATGAGCAATTTGAAGAAGGTTTGCTTTCTCGCGATGAAAAGAGGCGGCTGATTGTTGAAATTTGGCACCGAGCTAAGACTAATCTTGAGCAAGTCTTGCCTGAGACTCTTAATGAGCGGGGTTCTGCGTACGACATGATGAAGTCTGGAGCTCGTGGTTCTTTGGGGCAGATTGCGCAGATGGCTGGTATGAAAGGTCTGATCGTAAACACCCGCGGAGAGACGGTTGAGTTCCCGGTTATTTCTTCTATGAAGGAAGGGCTCAGTCCAATTGAGTACTTCACAACTACAACTGGTTCACGCAAAGGTTTGGCTGACACGGCACTTCAGACCGCCAAGGCCGGTTACTTAACACGTCGATTGTTCGTGGTGGCGCAAGACGCTATTGTGACCGAACCGGATTGTAAAACTAAAGAGGGTACGATTATCGGACGAGTCAGTGCTTCAGGTATTGAAATTGCTTTCAGTAAAGCCATTAAGGGACGGGTATTGGCTGAAGATGCGGTAGATAGTAAGGGGGTGGTTCTCTTTAAGAAAGATCATCTGCTTTCTCGTCGTGATGCGCTCGCGATTGAAGGAACAACATGTTCTTCGGTAGTGGTGCGTTCACCAATGACGTGTAAGACTCTGCGCGGAGTTTGTCAGCAGTGTTATGGTATCGATTTAACCACCAACGAATTGATTGATATCGGAGAGGCGGTAGGAACGGTTGCTGCTCAGGCTATCGGTGAGCCGGGTACTCAGCTCACTATGAACACCAAGCACGCTGGCGGTACATCTTCGGTCGGCGGCGACGTAACTCAGGGTCTACCTCGTGTTGAGGAAGTATTTGAGAAGCGAATGCCAAAAATACCGGCAATCGTTTCTAAAACAGCTGGTGTGGTGACTGACATCAGGACTACGGGTAAAGATAAGGTGATTGTGGTGGCTGTAGACAAAAACTCTAAGCATGCACCGAAGAAGAGTGATGTTATTGAGTACGAAGTTCACTTCCGTCGACTGATCAAAGTCTCTGTGGGAGACAGTGTGGTAGCGGGACAGCTTTTGACTGACGGTTCTGCTTATTTACCTGAACTCTTTAAGTACGGTAGTAAAGAGATTACTCAGGATTACATCATTTCTGAAGTAAACCGGATTTACGAGTTGCAAGGTGTAACAATCTCTCGCAAGCACCTTGAGTTGATCGTCAAGCAGATGATGAGTCGAGTGAAGATTCTCTCGGGCGGTGATAGTCCGTTTAGTCCGGGCGAGATCGTTGAAGAATGGATTGTCTTCGAACATAATGAAAAGCTGAAGGCTGCCGGAAAAGAACCAGCTAAGTCTGATAAAATCATTATGGGTATCACAGAGTCATCGTTGGCTCGTAAGAGTTTCCTTTCTGCCGCTTCATTCCAGAACACCACTCGGGTTTTGATCAATGCTGCTGTAAAGGGAAGTAATGACGATCTAGCTGGTTTGATGGAAAACGTTATTATTGGAAAGCTGATCCCTGCTGGAACCGGTTTTGCCGGATCTCGTAAATCAAAAATGATTGAGAGTATTTCTCCGCGGGAATAATATCCGAACGATTAGAGACAATGTGCACAAAAAGAGCGCCCGTTAACGCGGGCGCTCTTTTTGTGTGCCCCTTAGAGTCCGGCTTTAAGAGCGCCAATACGCGCGAGACTTTCGTCAAGTTTACTTTCGAGAATCCTGCCGCTTTCTACGGCTGATTTTACCGCCGTCACCAGTTTCGGTAACTCATCAGGTCTTGAGGCGACTAGAATCATATCGGCTCCGGCTAAGAGTGCGAGTACGGCCGCTTCACCAGCTTCATATGATTGAGTGATAGCTCCCATGTGAATATCATCAGTCATAATGACTCCATCGAAAGATTGTTTCTTGCGCAGATGGTCCGTCAAAATGGTTGAAGATAGGGTGGCGGGGTATACAGGGTCGACTTCTTTTACCAGCACGTGTGCAGTCATTAAAGCTGAAGGTTCAGCGAGTTCCAGAGTATTCGTGAATTGTTCGACATATTTATCGAAATCATCTGCTGTTACGGCAAGTACTGGTAATTCCACATGAGAATCGGTTGGTGTATCTTCGTGTCCGGGAAAATGTTTTGGTACTGAGAGCACTCCGCTTTCTTTCATTCCAACCATCAATGCTGTGGCGTGCATCGTGGCGTGTTCCTGGCTGCGAAACGCCCGGTCAAATAAAAATGCGTTACTACTTGTACTTATATCTAACACAGGTGCCAGGTTCATGTTGATACCAACAGAGGCTAATTCTGAGCCTCTTTGAAGACCAAGTTGGTAAGCCTCTCTTGAGTCAACAATGTCTGATTGTGCCGTTTGGGTAAACTCAGTTCCTTGTAATCGCGTTACCACGCCACCTTCTTGATCTATAGCCACGATCAACGGCGTTTCGCTCACTTTCTGCCACTCATGTATGTTTTTTCGTATTCCTTCGGTGCTCGTGGCAATGGTGTCCATTATAATTACTCCTCCCACAGGATATTTGTTTAACATCTCTAACAGATCCAATTTTTGTTTTTCACTGTAACCCACGATGAAGAGTTGAGCGATTTTCTCATCGAGCGAAAGGGAAGAGAAGTTGTGAGCGGGTGTCGGTATTCCGGCATACGTGGCGACAGCCGCGAATTGGTTCTGAAGTGTTTTTGAATAAACAGTAAATTCGTATCCGTATGAGAAATAACCAAGTCCAAAAATAAGTAAGAGCGCTATGGGGCCAGCGCTGAGGGCTAAAAACCGATCACTCTCCCAGCCGTCTAATATTTTTGAGATTAAGACTCCAAGTTCAACTACGATGATGGCTGGTAGAGCAACCAAAAACAACGTGATGATATCAGTGGTCGGTGTAATAAAAGCGGTTAGGACAAATATTCCAGAGTAAATATACGGCCGATTTTTCGTGATGTCTCTAGTTGAGAGTATACCTGCTCTGGTTAATCCAACTACGGCAATTGGGATTTGAAAAACTAAAATCAATAACACACTGGTACTCAAGAGAAAGCTGTAATACCCATCGGCTGTAAACGAAATTTCAGTTCCTTGCATCACCAATCCCGACATGAAGTCCAGTATGATCGGAGTTAAAACGGAGTATGTATAAAATGCGGCGAGGGTACCTAAAAATGCACTTGAAATAATTATAAGAAAAGGTGTAAAAGGATTTTTCACCTCAATAGCTGGTGAGATAAAACGCCAGATAAAATATACAATGAGGGGTAATGAAAGCAAGAAGCCAAGCGTGAAGTCTATCTTTAAGATGAAAAAAAGAGGGTCAAGAGGGTCAAGAAACTGAAGAGGAGGGGCTTCGTCTCCCAGTGGAGCCACCAGAAATTTTTGTACCGGTTCGCGATAATAATGAATAACTCCAGCGGCGAGCAAGACGATGCCCACAATTGAAAAAACCATTCTTCGCAAGGAGCGTATATGGTCCCGAAAGGTCATTTTTTTATCGTCGTTCCGTAGGTCCCGGTTCATATGTTTCAGACCTTACTTGCTCGTGCTTCAGTCTCTCCGAGGCATCTTCGCGCGCATTTAAGGTAACGGTATCGTCTGAAGAGAAACCATTTTTAAATTCTTTGATTGACGTACCTATAGAACGGAAGAGTCCGGGTAGGCGATTTTTTCCAAAGAAAAGCAATAAAAGCAAAGCGATAACAATAAGTTCCGGCAAGCCGATCCCAAAGACATTCATACATAAATAATATCAGAGCCTGGTCGTCAAACAAATGAGGCTATCCACGTATGAGAATTGCATCCCCCCTCAAACCATCCGATAATACCCTAAACAAAGGTAGATTGTTCGC
>CAZSDR010000004.1:0-15976 GCA_964605695.1 uncultured Candidatus Saccharibacteria bacterium
AGTTCCTTAAACTGACCATCTTCGGTCTTTACATATTGCATGAAGACATTGTTGCCGATTTCCATAAATCGACCGCAATCACAGTTAGGATGGCATTGTTCTCCCCATTTCGTATCGTGTGGTGTTCCGAAATCATAAAACATTTCAGAATCTGGCCCGCCTGGTTCTCCCACCGGCATGTTGTTGGGCACTCCTGCTCTTGACCACCAATTTTTCTTGGCTTCGTAATAGAAAATCCGCTCACCTTCTTTCATTCCTCTTGTATAGCCAGCATCTTCCGAACCGATATCAGCGACCTTTGCCTCGATACCGTGCTTGGCAAACAATGCTTGCCAAATCTTAGGCGCTTCTTCATCGCGGGGAATATTATTCTCTACATCTCCCCCAAAAGCAGTGATGTACAGCTTATTTGGATCGATACCAACTTCTTCAGTAAGAAATTCAAACATCCACTGTATCTGTTCTTCCTTGAAATAGTCGCCAAAGGACCAATTACCAAGCATCTCAAAAAAAGTGGTGTGGCGATTATCTCCAATTTCTTCAATATCCTCTGCCCGGAAGCATTTCTGACTATCTGCTATGCGTGTTCCTTTTGGATGCGCTTCTCCAAGGAGATACGGAAGCATCGGTTGCATACCGCTACCGGTAAATAGAGTGGTCGGATCATTTTCAGGCACCAGACCAGAAGATGGGACAATGGCATGACCGCGCGCCTTGAAAAACTCCAAATATTTTTTCCTTACCTCGTTACCAGTCATATCCACACCTTTCAATTAGGCTGCCCGATTGCGCATCCCACACCAAGACAATCAGAAAAAGGAGTATACCCAAAGAAATAAATTTCAAGCAGATACCCGGCAACAATCAGAATCAGACCAAGGAAGGTCATAACTCTCTCTTGCCGGTAAGATAGGACTACCTTTCTGTCTATTTTGTGCTCACGAACCAAGGAAGCATGCATATGCAAAACCGCCAAGACCACCAGCACTTTACCGACCACACCCATCGTCATTCCCCAAAAAAGCCAATCCATATATTACTTAATTTATTACCATCATTTGTACCACAAAAATCACTTTTTGCATCCCTCCATGATAATACGTTACATGAGTTTTTTTGCTAACGCTGAAAAGCGATCGATATCTGCTTCAAGCAAATCAAGACCTTGATGGAAAGTCTCTTCTTTACTCATGTCGATACCTACACTATTAAAAATATCTTCCACTGAGGCACTATCACCAAGTGAAAGGAAATGATCAATTTGCACCCGGTAGGATTCGTCAGACTCAAAACGGGAGCGCATGATACTGCTACCGATTTCACCGAAAGAATAGGAATATTGGTAAAAATTCATACGATAATGAACTTTCGAAATCACACCAGTACCATGTTCTGGTAAGGTTTTTATACTCGGACCTGTGTACGCAGCAAAGTGTCTCGCTAAGCCAGCGGCCATTTCCTGCCAACTCATTCCGCCTTCACGCCGGATGGTTTCATGCATTTCAAGTTCAAATTTGAAACGAGCAATACACATAATCATGGTACTGATACGATCACCTATCATTCCACTTAATATGGACAAGGCGTCTTGTTCTTTAACGGTAGTAAGCACACGCTCAATTGCAAGCGCTTCAAAGAATGTACTGGCTGTCTCAGCGGTTAAGATCGAGTGTCCTTGATAATGCATCGGTTGCGACTTACTACGCCAAGCATGCACGGCATGTCCCATTTCGTGAGCGAGAGTCCGTAGTGATTCAAGTGAATCATTATGATTAAGAAAAACCATAGTCGGCATATTGACACCAGAGCTACAGAAAGCCCCACTTCCCTTACCGGCTTTAGGCCACACATCTATGCATCCCCCAGTCAACATACTATCGAAAAAAGCCCCATATTCGGAATCGAAATTATAAAAAACATCTCGACAAACAGTGATAGCTGTCTCAAGATCAACTTTAATTTCCTCACCAATTGGCTCGTCTCGATCTATATAGGTAAGTTCTTTTTTTAGCAATTTTTTCTTCAGTGCATAGAAACGCCTAGATAGCTTATAGCCTCTGGTTTCAATTACAGATACCAGTTTCTCTAGGGTTTCGTCTGAACTATCGTATTCTTTAGTAGTACTTGAATAGGGTTTTTCATAACCTCGCAGTTCGTCACTTATTTTTTTATCAAGCGCCAAAGCAACCAGCTCATTCTCTGCCACCTCGCCAACACTCTCCAGCACCGCAACAATTTTTCGCCACATCTGATGTCTCTCTTTTTGCGGAAGTTGCGTGAATTGCATCAGCGCACCATTGATCGGAATCTCCTTACCTTTCCATGAGATAGTTTTCTTGTTTACAATTTTCTCAGTACCAGCAGTCCACAAAGAACGCGATGTGAGCGCTTTCAGGTTCAGGATTTTTTCTTCCGCTTCACTGCGCTGATGTTTTGCGTCAGCAAATAAAGAATTGAGATAGAAAAGGTATTGTTTTGCTTCCGGTGCAGCGAGCAATTGTTTCTGCATTGCCACTGGCAACCGAGCCAGTTGCAATGGAAAAAACAAAATACCATTCTCGGCCTTAGTCATTCGTTCACTTAATTTATTGAGATGCTTTTCAGCATGTATATCAGAAGCATTCAATTGATGGCGGTAGGAAAAATAATATAACGGCCTATCTCCGGGCAATCCCTGCAGAGCGAGGAAATCACGCAGGGCTGTCAGTATACCTTTCACACTTTTAGTCCAAGTACCATTACTGTATTTCTTTGCGAAGGCTAACAAAGCTGCTTCGGTTAACAATACATCTTTCTCGATACGCTCATCCTTTTCCGATTTATAGAAATGTTTTTTAAGGTCCCACTCAGTTTTGATTGCGGAGAGTTTGGGTAACTGGCCTTGGGCGGTATAAGAAAAACGCTTCTTCGGCTTGGTTTTTTTTGACTTATCTGACATACGTATACTCAAAGAAAACCCATTGTAACACAACCCCACAACGGTAGAAATCTCACCATTTTATTAAACTGATGGACTTTCTAAGCAGCTTTTTTTCTCGCCTTTTCGATAGACCTAGTTAATTCTCTTAACTTCTCAGCGACTTTCTCAGCCTTGCGGTCAAGATCTTTTATCCTCCCTTCTTCTCTCACCTGTATGTTTGCTATCTGTTTATTAATTTCATTACGGATCTCCTCCTTCTCTGTTGCTATTCTATTCTGTTCTGCGATTAACTCTATTTGCTGATCTAGTAGACTTTCCAAATCTGTACTCATATAGCTCTTTCTTTAGCTAATAATTCTGCTTTGGCCTGTACACCTCCCCTATTATACCCTCCCAGCGAACCATCACTGCGGATCACGCGATGACACGGCACTTCGGGGTCGAAATTGGCGGCCATCACACGGGCTACCGCTCGTGCCGCCGCCGGCGAACCGGCTTTTTTGGCCACCTCTTTGTAGGTCATGGTTTCCCCGCGCGGAATCTGACGCACAACCGAGCGAACTTTTTCGGTAAATGTACTCATGCATTATTTTATCTTATTTTTGTTATGTATAGCCAAGAGCTTCTTCCCAGCCGCCTCACGATAGGGACAATACTCGCAGTCAGAACCAATTTCTGGCAATGTGTCAGCTTCTAAACAAACTTTGATTTTGCGAAGAGTTTCTGGAATCCAGTCCACTTCCGTTTCGCACGGCACCAAGGTGGTCTCAAATACCAGAGTGTTATTAAAACCATCCGGTTGTTTACTAGCGTTGGCGTAGACCAGATAACCGGTTTTCGATACCTTGAAACCGTTTTGTTCCAGAAGCCACCGATACACCCCAAGCTGACGCGCGTATTGCATCTCCCACGGAGAATCGCCCAGTTTTTCTATTCGATCTAATTTGGAAGTGGCCTTGTAGTCAACGATTACCAACGAACCGTCCGGTAAGACCCAGATATCGTCTACACCACCTGAAACGAGTATACCCGTCTCTTTATCCTTATGCGTCACCCCCTCAAACGCATCACGCCACACCTCCATATCCGGATGCGAGAACGGCACTGCATCAATGCCATATTCCACCATGATCGGATGCTTATCACCGGCTACTCGATGTATATCGAATTCTTTTTTCAATAAAGCATCCACCGCCAGATTGAGATTAAATGACGGAAAACCCGGTCGTTTAGTTCCTAATTTGTTGTCGAGATAAAAACAGCGCGGACATTCTATAAAAAGATCTATTTTGGAACGAGAGAGCTTCCATTTACTACCACCGTAATTCCAGTCTGCGGCACGATCAGGATTGTATTTCTTTTCGTATATAGCCATGCGAGCTTAGTATACCACTCAAAAGAAAAAACCCGCGAAGCGGGTTTTTTCTTTTTCAAAGGATTCTTTCAGGACATGCTCTTATCGAGCTGTGAAAACTCCAAACACACCCTCGACCTGCACATCTGTAGCGGTATTGAACGTACGATCCCCATCTTCCGTAAAGAAGACTATTGCATACTGATTACCAGATACTGTCGGAGTCAACAGTGAAACTGTCTCTGGAACCAAGCCCTGAGATCGACTGAAGCGTGAAGCACCCAATATATTTCCTAGACGACCTTCGTTGTATGTACGAACAGTAATCCAACCCTCGTCGATTGGAAAAGTCACACTATCAAAAACGACCGTGTTGCCAGCCTGATGATTGGTGACAACCACATCTCCTTCTCCAAGTGTAAGCTCAGGAGTGAGAACAGTCTCTTCTTCATCATCTTCAGAAATAATTTCTGCATCGTCTTCTTCCTCAACCATTTCCTCTTGATCTACATCCCGAGGAGCCATTGCTTCTTCCGGATTTGGACTAAACACCCACACGAGCAACGCACCAGCTAGTAAGCCGGCCACAAACGTAATCACTGTCTTCTTGTTGTCCTGCTTTTCTTGTTCTGTCATAAGATAAACTGAATTGAAACAATTTCTTGTATGCCGGCAAGTATAACACCCCGAGAGAAGCGCTCAAACATTGACAAAAGTGGTTTTGGAGAGTGTTTCAGTTGACATTTAGGTCGACTTTCCGATCGTTCGTGCTTCTTCTAGAACCGCTTCCATAAGCTGACGCTCAAGATTAAGCACGCTCAGTCCTTCCGGCCGCTCGACGATATCGGTAGTCGTGATCGTATTGGTCTCTATAAGCATCCTTTTTTGGGTCTGGTTGAGAGTTTGCAACACGGTAATCGGATAAATCCCCGTTCTCTGAATGCGGTCATGCAGATTGTCTTTTTCCGGATACTCCCAACTCAACAGAGACAAACCGGTACACTTTGCGTAACGCTCAACAGCAGTCGTGAACTTAGTGTTCGTAATCAAGAAGAGTTCTGTAATACCGCAAATGTCTTCCGAGCAGATACGAGCCTCTTTAAGATCCAGCAACCGCGCATACGAATAGAGTGCGACCTGCAGATCAGACTTCATTCCTGGCCGCGAATGAAATTTCGCCTCCGCCACAAAACTATGATCGGCTTTAAAGGCAGCTACATCGAGCTCATGTTCGGCACATGTACCGCTGACGACAATCCGTGTACGTGTGTCATAGCCCTCAGCGGCAAAAAGCTTTGCTAAAAAATCTTCAAAGGGAAAGCCGGTGGGACCCAGATTAAAAAGCGCTCGCCGCAGAGAATAGCGCGCAACCGCAACTCCCGGGCTATGACGAAGGATATCAAACGCGTGCTCATAGATTTCTCGAGTCGTCATGCCTTCATGCATAATCGCCTCAACATGAGCGATAATTGTGACCACTTCTTCATCCCGAGCTCCCGCTCGCTTTAATGAGTGCCGCAATTTATCTGAATCGAAATCTTCAACATTTCCATCAGCTTTTACAACCTTTATGGGCATACAAATTTAGTTTATTGTACCACCTCCAAGACAGCGACTACCTCCGTGCTCGTAGATCACACACGACTGACCCGCACTTGGTGCTTCACCCGAAGAAATGAGTGTAAGCTTGGCTTCCTTCTTACCATTCAATGTCACGGTAGCGGGTATCGGTTTACCATGATAGCGAAACTGCACATCGTATGTACGTTCCGGCTCTGGAGGAAGACCGACAAAATTACATTCAGACAACAGAATAGTACTCTCCTTAGGTGAGACTGGTGGAGTCGAACTGACGGTTATGGTGTTATGCACAACGTCTCGACTTACCACATAGTGAGGAGTACCTCCACCGTCAGCAATCGAAAATCCATGTCTTTGTCCGGTAGTGTACACAAATGCTCCACGATGAGTTCCAATTGTATGACCCTTCTCATTAAGCACCGGACCTTCTTGTAGATCAATATAGTGGGATAAAAAGTCTGGGATATCGATGTGTCCAAGGAAACATATCCCTTGGCTATCTTTTTTAGTTGAGGTGGAAAGACCAGCGGCAGCAGCCTCTGTGCGGACAGTCGACTTGTGAGAGTCTCCAATCGGAAACAACGACTGTGACAATTGTTCCTCTGACAACGTCCACAGAAAATAGGACTGGTCTTTCTGTGTATCAACGCCACGATGCAATTCAGGTCCGTCCGGACCTTCCTTCACCTGTGCATAGTGTCCGGTAGCAATGAAGTCGGCTCCATATGAACGGGCAAACGCTAGAAACGCTCCAAACTTCACATGCTGATTGCACATGACATCCGGATTTGGAGTTCGACCGGCGGTGTATTCTTTAATGAAATAGTCAGCCACATCTTTTTTGTATGCCTCCTCAGCATCACAGGTCAAAAAAGGAATACCAAGGTGAGCCGCAACCCGCATGGCATCCAGTCGTTCCGCTTCCCAATTGCACACAAGCCAATCAGGATGCCAAACTTTTATAAAGACTCCGACCACCTCATAGCCAGCCTTCTTGAGACGCAAAGCCGATACCGAAGAATCTACGCCACCGGAAAGGCCAACAAAGACTACTTTCTTACTCATAGTAAATTACAAACTACCACGCAATATCATGCTCGGCAAAAATCAACGCAAATAGAGAGCGATGTTGTTGCGATGTTCATCAAATGTACGTGCATAGTAGAACGTACCATCCTGACCGGTAATATAGTAAAAGTAATCACTTGGGGTTGGTTCAAGCACCGCTAGGATGGAAGAAAGTCCAGGGTTTCCGATTGGCGTTGGTGGCAAACCTCGGTTGGTATAGGTGTTATATGGTGAATCCTGAGTAAGATCTTCTGGGGTCAACTCGGAGAGAGGTTTACCGAGAACATAGCCGATAGATGCATCAGCCTGCAGTGCCATATCTATAGAAAGACGATTGTGAAATATGCCTGACACAAGTCGCATCGAAGTGTCGGTACGTGCTTCTCGTTCTATGATCGAAGCCAGCGTCAATACTTCATATTCTGTTAGTTTGTTTTCTGCCAGCCTGTCGGCTAAATGAGCTGTCTTTTCGGCATAGGTAGCGACCATAATACCCGCCAGATCAGCCGCGCTGAAATCCGGTGGAACAAAATAAGTATCAGGAAACAGATATCCTTCACGCGGAAGAGCAAGTTCAAGAAATTTTTCAGTATCAAAGTCTACCAAAGCCGCTTCAGCGATCATGGCGATTTCACGGGCACTGGTTCCTTCTGGGATGGTGAGAGCTATCAGTTCTTCTCGTGATTCACGAGAAGCCAGACGTTCCGCTACCGCAAAAACATTTTCCGGCTCATTGAATACAACTTTCCCGGCGTAGATTTGCCGCGGGTCATGTTGGTATATCAGGATGGCGTACAACAAGAACCGAGAACGTACATAACCCAACTCTTTAGCCTTCACGGTTATCTGCTCCACCGTCATTCCCTCTTCAACTTCAAGAGAACTGAAAGCCGGAAACGAAAACGGTGGTTGAATAAGAAAAGAGATACACAAGACGAGAAGAACACCTGCCCCCACACACAACCACATGAGTGCCCTACGAAAAGAGTATCGATTGGTGCGAATCGTTCTAAAGGCAGACATAGCTGTCGATCGTAGGTTAAACATGTGTATCATTATCCAATTGGTAAATTGCTTGGTGCTTCACTTCGAGTTGATGGAACTCTTTGGAGAGTTGGTGTCAGCGCTACCTTGCCCGGCAAGTGCCACATAGTAGCCAATTCAGCGGCAGTAAAGATCTTGGGTTTGTCACGACCACTTCCCGCCTTGGGAGCATAGATTCTTAATTTATAGTATTTCAACTCTTCTCTTTTCATGGCCGGCCGCCTCTTATTGAAAGGATCAGAAAACCAATTGTAATCAAAGTCAGTACGCCAACCAACTCCGACGCCGTTTCTGCCCTGAACATCGTACTGACTGAAGGAACGAATGAACATGCCGATTTTATCACCATCAAACTTACCCTTCTGAGTGATGTACATCCAGCGAATACCAGTCTCGTACGCGTATTTCTCAAGATTCTTCTCAATCACTTCGACGACGGCTCGTTCGCCGGGAGTAATGCGCGGCATACCCTCGAGATCAGTCGGGCCAACTTTGGTTTTAGAATCACGACTCATGAGTTTATCAATCACTTTTCTGGCATCAGTTTCCCACGTTGGCGCACTTTGTAGTTGTCCCAATTTGAAACTTTTTTCTCGATGCGGAGTAATAATGATTTGTATCCACACCCGCTCATGCGGTTTGATAGAACCAAGTGCCTCAAGCATCGGTGTCATAGGGTCATTTTTTTCTTCTTCTTTAGGCATCTTATCAAGACCAAACTCACTATAGAGCTTAATCGGGTAGGCCTGATCCTTTTTCTTTTGCATATGAACAGTCATACTTTCGTACCCCTCAAGAGAATTGGGGATCTCGGCCGTATAATCAAGCGGAACTTCCACGATCTCCACACCTGGGTATTGGCTATACAGTTCGACCTTGAACAGCTCTTTAGTCTTTTTGGTTGGTACATTGACGTAAAACTTTACCTCACCACCGGTCGAGACCAGCTCGAATGAATACGGTAACGGCCGCTTGCCATCTATGTATGTCTGCCAGAGATTGTCGGGACTGGCAGCATTATGGATTTGCGTAAAGACTGTTTCCATCGCTTCCGGTGATTTGAATACTTCAGGCGGCAGCCTGATTTCAAGAGTAGTGCGACCGTTGTCGACATAAAACTGCAGGCCGACCATCTCCATCCATTTATCGAAGAACACGAAAAACAGCAGGTACGGCAACCATAACGGACTTAATACAAATAAAAGTGTAATGACTTGTGCCTGCGGAATATCGGCTGTCCCAAGAACATACAATATAATTAAGGCTCCAACGATCGCGATGAGAGTGCCATAATTGATGGGGCTTTCCGATAAGGAAGTAAAAAATTTCCCGATACTTTCCATGCGTTATATTGTACAACATACAGAAAGGTCTCTTAAACAAAAACGGCTTGAGGTTAAAACCTCAAGCCGTTTTTGTTTAACTGCTCGCTAGTCAGCCAGCGTGTACGTGCCGTTGCCCAGCCTTTTAAAAAGATTGGCGTCCTGCAAATTCACCACGATGGTGTTGTCCTTTACATAACGTTCTTTTCGTATCTTGTCGATGATTTCCTCACGAGAAAGCGGTCCGTGAGCTTCAAGGATTGAACGAAGGACATCCTTCACCACTCCAGCGGCGTACCCCCATTCAGAAAGCGCGTAGAGACCGCGACCAACCAAGACAAAGCGTTCATCTTTTATCAATTCATTGTGCGTAGTAGCAGTATGAGCTTTGCGGTTAAACATGCGCTCAATTGCTTCAGCGACTTCGCGGAAATGCATTGGTGAACCGTGACGCTTTACAACTAAGTAGGCATAATCACGAATGCCTTTGACACGCACGTTAGGACTTGAAGCATGGCCCCATTCGCCAAGGGGATTAGCGGCAATTTCTTTTGAGATCAATAACCAGCGCTTCAAGATTTTCTCATCATACTTGTCAGTAAGATGGATAAGCTCGTCGCGAAAACGATTAATCACTTCTTCTTCAGTAACCAACTCATCACGATTGAGAGAGCTATACACTTTTGTAAGCGCCCCCTCGACAGCGTCTGCTATTTTTTTATCTGTGTACCAACGATGAGTGTAGGAACCACCCTCTTTCACACGAGAAAAAGCCTGACCAATATGTAGGAGGAAGTAGATATGGTTACGTAACTCCTGATCATCTGACACTTCTTCTAAAAGTACGTGCTCGGCAATCAAGCCGCCGCCAAGCTGATCAATGGCCTCCTGTAGCTCTTTAAAGATAGGCTCGAGCTCGCCATAGGCGTCTGATTTCTGTATTGACTGGATACCATAATTTTCGATCTGACGTACTCGCTCACGCGTAATCCCGTAGGTTTGTCCGATTGATTCGAGTGTATAGGTGGTGCCGTCACTACCAAGACCATAGCGCTTTTCGAGAACATCTCTAGCGCGGTCAGGGAGGACACCGAGGAGCTTCTTGGTGGCTTGTTTTGGCTTAAATGAAATCATAATTAATTACCTTTTATGGCCTTATCTGGGCTTTTTTTATTCAGATATTATCATTATAGCAATTTATTTGACACCCGTCAACACCCTTGTCTTAACCTTCTTAAACAGGTAAGTGGGTGTTATGGCATAATTAGATTCAGAATACGGCCAGGTACGTAAACCACCTTAGTCGGTTCCCCTATCAAGTGTTTAGCGATACTAGGATCGGCCTGAGCTAGCGCGAGAGCCTCGGCCTCGCTCGCCTGTGGAGAGAGTGTGATATTGCCGCGAAGCTTGCCGTTTATCTGCACCCCAATAGTCACCAGTTCGTCTACGGCTAAGGCCGGGTCAGCGGTCGGCCATGACGCTATGTGGATTGATGTGGTATGGCCGAGCGCTTCATACAATTCCTCCGTCAAATGCGGAGCAAATGGCGCTAAGAGTCGCAAAAAAGTCTCATAGCTCTCTTGGGTCAGGCCCTCTTTTTCAGCCGTGTTCACAAATATCATCATAGCGCTCACCGCCGTGTTGAACTTAAATTGCTCGATATCTTCAGCCACCTTCTTACTGGTCTTATGAAGCTGGGTGGTTACACTTTTTGGTTCAGACGTGCTGATATGTTCTGAAAGTCCATAGACTCGCTCAAGAAAACGGCGTAAGCCGGCGATGCCGCCGGTGTCCCACGGATAGTTATTACCTTCGTAAGGACCCATAAATGCCAGATACATCCTCACGGCATCTGCCCCCACATAGCGCACCTGTTCGTCCGGATCGATCACATTGCCTTTGCTCTTGCTCATTTTATTCCCATCCGGACCAAGAATCAGACCGCGATTAATACGGCGACGATAGGGCTCGCTGTCTGTCACTAATCCTAAATCAAAGAGTGCTTTCTGCCAGAAGCGTGAATACAACAGGTGCATGGTGGTGTGCTCGGCACCACCAAAATACATATCAATGGGCATCCATTCCCGCTGGCGAGCTTCGCTCGCCAACTCTCTGTCATTCTCAGCATCAAGATAACGAAGGAAATACCAAGACGAGTCCACAAACGTATCCATGGTTTCTACTTCCGGCGTCCAACCTTCTCCAAAAATCTTTTCGGTGCGCTCTTTGAGCTCTTTTGATTTCGCGAGCGGTGGTTCTCCGGTCGGCCGAAAATCCACATCATCCGGCAAGAGCCACGGCAAATGCTCTTTAGGAATAGTATGGGCCTTCCCTTCCTTGTCATACACAATTGGGATTGGCACACCCCAGTAGCGTTGGCGGCCAATAGACCAGTCACGTAAACGATACGTGTTGGTCATTCGCCCACCAACTTTTTCAACGATCGCTCGTTTTGCCTCTTCTGATTCTAGACCATTGAATTCTCCCGAATTAATAAGGAATCCATTCCCAATGAATGGTAACTGATCGGATACTAAAACAGGATGTATTTCGAGCTCAAATTTATTCGCAAACGCAAAATCACGCTCGTCGTGCGCCGGAACGGCCATAATGGCGCCGGTGCCATAGCTTGCCAGCACGTAATCAGCGATGAATACGGGTATTTCTTCACCGTTAGCGGGATTGGTAGCTGTAACACCTTCAAGGCGCACACCCGTCTTTTCCTTAGTGGCATCGAGCCGATCTTGTTCGGCTTTTTGCTTGGCTGTTTGAACATAGGCGCTAACTTCGTTTTTATTTTCAATCGGCAGTGTGGCTAGCAGTTCATGCTCAGGAGCCAAAACTAAGTAGGTTGCGCCATACAACGTATCAGGCCTGGTGGTGAAGACCGTTACCGTGTCTCCAGTTGAAAGTTTGAAATCTATTTCTGCCCCTTTACTGCGGCCGATCCATTGCCGCTGAGCTTCTTTAATATTTTCTGGCCAATCAAGCCCATCTAAATCATCAACTAGTCGATCGGCATAGTCAGTGATCTTGAGCATCCATTGCGGCATTTCGCGCTTCTCAATCAGGTCGCCCGAGCGCTCACACGTGCCATCGGCCAACACCTGTTCGTTTGCGATTACCGTATTACAGCCCGGACACCAATTCACAACTCCCTTGCCACGATAGGCAATCCCCTTCTCAAAAAATTGCGTAAACATCCATTGCGTCCACTTATAATACTCTGGATCAGTTGAACTGGTGGTTTTGTCCCAAGAAAAGGCGTTACCCATACTTGAGAGCTGTCCACGCATGAAGGTTATATTGTCATTCGTCCATTGCTTCGGATCTATATTTCGTTTAATGGCAGCGTTTTCGGCCGGCAATCCAAAAGCATCGAAGCCCATAGGGAACAACACCTGCTTCCCCTGCATGCGCCGAAACCGTACATAGATGTCTGGAACTGCAAACGCGTACCAGTGTCCGATATGAAGATTTCCGGAGGGATATGGCCACTCGACAAGCACGTATTCTTTTTCGCGCTTCTGATCACGATCACCAACCTCGTACAATTTGCTCTCCTCCCACTTTTCTTGCCATTTTTTCTCGATGGCGGCGCTGTCGAATTTTTTGAGCATACAGAACTTTAATTATGCCGTGCTTAATGAAATAGTCAAAGCCGGCCGCTTTGCGGCCGGCTTTGACTGCATAAAGATACACTCTAGACTGGCAATCGAGCTGGCATCTGCACCGCTCTCTCAAAACAATATTCGCCTGCGGGGTGATCCCAAGAATACGGATTCTGGATTGGCATTCGCTCGTCGTAATACGGATAGACAGAGGAAGTCTGTTTGGAGGCCTCAGCAAAAGTGGCACAGAGAGCGAAACCGTTATTGGTCAACATGTATTGGTAATCAGGACGCCCGTCCGGTGCTTGCGGTATTGGCAAAGCACCATAGGCCTCTTCCAGCGTAGCGGGCAACGCACCATTTAATTGGAAACTCTCCAGCACTTTCCATTGTATCTGATCAAGGTCGCTGATCTGGCGATCATCAATGCGCGTTTCGCGCACTGTTTGCGGCGTCTGAATGTTAAGAAATCCAACAATCACCGCTCCGACCACAAACGCAATGACGAGATAGCCGAAATAGAGTGATGTCTGTTCTTCCTTTTGCCAGTAACCGCGCGCGTCGAGTGTGTAATACAGAAAGGCGGCGCCCACGATATCAAAGAGCGCGAACGCTTTGAGCAGGAAGCGCAAAGTAACCTCACCGTTAAGGAATGTATAGATGGTAGTGACGGCGTTACCAAGCAAGATCAAACCGCCGAGCAAGAGTGACAGATAGATCAACCATTTGGTCAATACTAAGTAGTGAGAGCCACCTTCGCGACGACCGCGATTTATCGTGCGGGTCAGCCAGAGATAAACGGGAAAGAATACTATGATCGTCGCGATCGACAGTCGAATCGACGACATGGCACTCTCCGCTTCCCACGCACCAGCGGCAGCGTCGGGTATAAACAGATTTATGATGCTAAAGACCAGAATTACTAACGAAGTTATTGATATATATAACGAAATAAGAGCTCCTAATTGCAGAGCAAATTGTTTGGCTGTGTTTTCCATGAGCATAATTATACTACGCCTGAGGTAGTATTGACCAACCTGAGAAAAGCCTGTTCATCCAATATCGATACCCCGAGCTCCGAAGCTTGTGTGGCCTTACTGCCCGCGTCGCTACCAACCACCACATAATCAGTCTTTTTTGACACACTACTGGTTACCGTAGCGCCATTGGCTCGGGCCAGCTGTTTGGCGTCCTCGCGAGAGAGAGAGGTCAAGGTGCCGGTGAAAACCACCGTCTTCCCCTTGAGGGCTGTCCCTTTGGATGTTGACACGGAGGTGACTTCTATATGTTTGAGAAGTTCTCGTAGGTATAAGATATTTCTTTCTTCATGCATCCAGTTGTAGATGGACTGGCCAACCACTTCCCCTACACCATATACGTCCGCCAGTTCTTCAACAGTAGCCTTCATAATCGATTTCATATCACCAAACCGTTCAGAGATTATGCGGGCGGTCTCCTCACCGACATTATCTATGGAAAGTGCTACCAGCAAACGAGGGAGTGGGACTGTTTTGGTAGCGGCAATGGCGTCAATCACGTTTTGCGCAGCCTTATCCTTGAAACCAGGAAGAGTCAGGAGGTCTTCTTTTGTAAGTATGAAAAGATCCGGAGCTTCGGCAATCAATTCGGCTTCAAGTAACGCATCAATGATACGCGGACCGACCCCATCTATATTAAGAGCTTGTTTGGAAGCGAAGTGATACAGGCGGCGGCGATGGATCAGATCAGAATCGAGTGTGACGCAGCGGTAGGCCGCTTCGCCGGGGATCCGTTCGATCGATCCGTCGCCGCCGCATCCCAAGACTTTTTTAGGGAAGCGAAATGATTGAGAATTTTTCGGCCGTAACTCCACCACCACCGATACAATCTCAGGAATCACATCTCCAGCTTTTTGCAAAATGACCGTATCTCCCACTCGCACATCAAGTCGCTTGATTTGATCTTCGTTATGCAATGTCGCCCGAGACACAACCGAACCGGCTACACGCACCGGACGCAAGTGCGCTACCGGAGTCACAACCCCTGTGCGACCCACCTGTAACGCAATATCTTCAATCACCGTGGTCGCTTGAGTCGCCTTAAACTTGAAAGCGACGCCATACCGTGGAGACTTGGCGGTGTACCCAAGAGTTCGTTGATAATCGATACGATCCACCTTAAGTACGATACCGTCGATATCGTACGGCAATGATTCTTTTTTCTTTTGCCACGTATTATAAAAACGTACAATCTCCGCGAAAGATGAGCAATTCTGACGATGTGAATTGACCGGAAGACCCAGCTTCTCAAGAAGCATCAACTCTTCAGTCTGAGTAGTAGGAATTTCAATACCAGTTTCCAGAGAATCAAACGCATCTATATCATAGGCAAAGAAAGAAAGTTTGCGCTTGGCGGTAACGCGAGCATCAAGAAGGCGCAAAGAACCAGCGGCAGCGTTACGCGGATTAGCAAACAACGGTTTGTCTTCGGCTGCTCTCTCTTTGTTAATCCGTTCTAACTCCGCTTCACTCAACCAAACTTCACCGGCGCACACTAGGTCAACAGATTCATTAAGCTGTTTAGGAATGTCGGCGATGGTAGAAACAGTGTGTGTCACATCCTCTCCCACAATGCCATTACCACGTGTGGCGGCACGCACCAGCTTCCCTTTTTCATAGGTGAGCACAGCCTTGAGACCATCAATCTTGTGCTCGACCATGTACGATGTCGTTCGAGAATTTTCTCCATGATCCAAAAAACGGTCAATTCGAGCCAGCCATTCTTTAAGCTCCTCTTCATCAAAGATGTTACCGAATGACCATTGTCGGACTTGATGAGTAACTTTTGTAAATGCCTCACTCGGTTGTCCTCCCACAGCGTTTACAACGGAAAGACTATCATCATCCGCACTCGTTAAATCACGCAATTCTTTAACTAGAGAATCGTAGGCTTCATCACTGATTTCCGGCGCATCCTCTTCGTGATACCGCTTATTGTGATAAGCGATCAGTTCGGTTAGTTTTTTAATGCGCTTTTTATCCGCCATGGCGATTCAATAGTACCCCGCCGAAAGACCGTATTCAACTTCCCACAACAC
>CAZSDR010000005.1:0-15719 GCA_964605695.1 uncultured Candidatus Saccharibacteria bacterium
TCTACGGTATTTTCTTATCAATGGCGGTGGTGACATCTTTGCCACCTCTGACCATGAAAAACCTTTTGAAATATTCCTTGAGCACCCGTTTTTGCCAGGAACATACACCCATCGCGTATTGATCAAAAATGCCGGACTGGGAGTATCTTCACCGACTCGACGTAGCTGGAAAGCAAAAAATACCGGCCGCCAACTCTCACACATGGTACATCCTGAAGATCTGGATAAAGCCACTCCGGTTGGAGCCGCGGTATTGGCCCAAAACGCCACCGATGCTGACTCGTATGCCACCATCGTCAGCTTGATCGGAGAAAACCCTGACCGCTTGCATCAATTCGCAACCAAAGTCGGACTGTCGTACCTCACGGTAGACGAAGCAGGAACCTCATTTAAAACGGAATCCTTCCCCGCCATTCCGTTACTGTCCGTTGATTCAAGTCAGTAATATGCTATATTGGTCGCATTAAATTAATAACATCTCCGCCAAACGGACCATTTATCACATAAGCCCTTTTCTTTGAATACACCATTTCGAGCTAACAATTATGGAGCCAACAAGACCCGCATCAATAGCGCCATTCGCGCTAAGGAATTGCGCGTGGTTGGTGCGGATGGAAAAAATCTAGGTGTACTATCTCTTCAAGACGCCCTCAAAGCTGCTGAAGAAGCCACTCTCGACTTGATTGAGATATCGCCAAACGCCAATCCTCCGGTAGCGAAGATCATGGACTTTGGCCAATATCGCTACGAGACCAAGCGCAAAGCCAGCGAGATAAAATCGAAATCACACGTCACTGAAACCAAGAGCGTGCAGGTAAAAATCGGCACCGGGGAGCACGATCAATTACTTAAAGCCAAACGGGCCGCCGAATGGCTCAATGATGGTCATCGCGTCAAGGTAGACTTGTTTTTGTGGGGTAGATACAAGTATATGGAAGAAGCTTTCCTCAAAGAGCGTCTGGAGCGATTCCTAAAACTGATACCGGTTGAGTACAAACTGGCTGAAGAAATTAAGAAAGGTCCCAAAGGCTATACCACTACCATTGAACGTGTCGGCAAGAGTGTTAAGGGTCCAAAGCAGGTTTCTGGAGATCTAGCAAAACCATCCGCCGAAGCAAAAACCGGCCAAGAGGTCTCGAAATCAAAGAAGAAGTCACTTGATGAGATCCTGGAAACGGGCTTGATTTAACGACCTGCCCAAAAAACTCTCCTATGCTTCGTTGCGGACACCCGCCTCGTCGCTTCATCGTATGTCTAAATACGCTTACGCTTCTCGGCTGCCCGCGCCTCGCCTCTGAGAGTTTTTTGGGCAGGTCGAGGCGAAGGTTATGGACTTTTTTCAGTAAATAAGGTACATTATCCCAGCTTTTCACTTACGTCCGAACAGCAGTGATTCCATGGAATTGGATGCAGTTCGAGGCGTACAAGGGAAATGATGTGAGTGGGACAAAAATAGTCCAGCGAACATCATTTTCTGAAGTACAACAAAGAAATGCGCCAATTCCGTGGAACCACTATGAAAACAAATAAATCTTATACAAAAAGACTCAAGGTCACCAAAAACGGCAAGATCGTCGCCCGCAAGCCTGGCCAGAACCACTTCAATGCCCGTCAGACCGGCAGTCAACGTCTACGCCGCAAGCGAACTCAGACTTTGACTTTGAGTAAGCGTATTACCCGTCGCTTCCTACCAAACACCGGAGCTTAGTTTTAATGTAACAACCAAGATATGTCACGAGTAAAGGGAGGCCTCATGGCCCAAAAGCGTCGCCGCAATATCCTTGACGAGGTCAAGGGTTATCGCTTTGGCCGCTCAAAAAAGAAGCGTCAGGCCCGCGAGGCAATCTATCACGCTCAGCTTTCATCTTTCGCTCACCGTAAAGACAAGAAGAATGACTTCCGCCGCCTTTTCATTTCTCGAATCAATGCTGTCCTAAAGGCAAACGGCTTGCGATACAGCCGCTTCATCAAGACCCTGAAGGACAAGGGTATCACCCTCGACCGCAAAGTCCTCGCTACTCTAGCTAAAGACCGTCCAGAGAGTTTCTCTCGAATCATTGAACAGGTGAAATGATAAACAAAACTCCGCGCACTGCGCGGAGTTTTGTTTATTTTAAAAATTAATTTCCACCTCCTCATTCTCGCTCGGAGCAACCGCGTTGACGCCAAGGTAATCGCGCAGGCGTTGAGTTAGAAATAGTGACGAACGCTCTTCACCCATAGTGACAAAGACTCGCTCCGCTTCTTCCCCACCCTGCGCCACTAAGTCTACCAACTGATCACGATCAGCGTGTCCGGAATAACCTCTGATACTGGCAATCTTAGCTTTTACCTTTACTTTTTCGCCGTCTATCTTCACTTCACTCGCACCGTCATGCAACAGCCGTCCGAGCGACCCAACTGATTGATACCCCACCAACAGCACGATGGTGGAGGGATCGTCGAGGTAGCGACGCTCGTGATTGCGGATCCGTCCGCCATGACTCATACCAGAACCGGCAATGATAATCTTAGCCCCCTTCTCACGCGCGATATCATTTGAATCCTTAATTGACTTGGTGAACGAGAGTCCTTCAAAATTGAAAATATCATCACCTGATTTTATTTGTTTCTTTACTTCGTCTTTCAGATAGTCTGGGTACTTTCGATACACATCGGTAACGCTGATCGCCAGTGGCGAATCGAGAAAAACCGGCAGTGGTTTAACCGCTCCAGATTCAATTAGATTGTTTATCTCGAGCAACATACCCTGAGTCCGTTCAATCGAAAAAGCGGGAATGATGAGCGTTCCACCAATAGCCTGAACCTGTTTGATATAGCCTGAAAGTAAATCAGTCCGCTCACTCACCTCCTCATGAAGCCGATCACCATAGACACTTTCCATCACCAGATAGTGATATCCAGTTTGGACAATGGGCGGATTGAGGAGCGGTTGGGGCACGTTACCCACGTCTCCGGTAAAAACAATTTTGCGACCTCTGCGCTCCAAAGCAATCATCGCCGAACCAAGAATGTGTCCCGCGTCGGTAAATGTAGCCGTAACATCGTCTTTCAGAGATAGGGCTTCGTCATACGACACCGTCTTCCACAGCGCCAGGGCATCATTCACATCACCCTCTTCATAGATGACGACGGAACCGTAGCGCTCATGTTCATACGCCATGACTTTAAGCGCATCTCTCAACATGATGTTGGCTAAATCGCGAGTCGGTGGTGTCGAGTAAATAATTCCTTTAAAACCATCTTTGACCAACTTCGGAATCCGACCAATATGATCAGCATGGGCATGCGTCACCAGAAGAACATCTATCGACTTGGGGTCATAAGGAAAGGGTTCTGCATTAACAACTTGCGCGAATCGGTCGCCCTGCACCAGACCACAATCGATCATTATCCTAAGCGACCCGGTATCAAGTAAAAAATTCGCTCCTGTCACACTCCCTACTCCGCCATAAAACCCTAGTTTGGAACTCATTGTAAACCTACTCTAATTATCAATTGATTTTACTCTCATGAACTCTGTTACCTACAGTATAGCCCATGAGCGCACCGAGTAGGCCGCAGAGAATATCTGTGAGAGTATCAACAATATAATCCTCTTTCCGAACTTCAGTCACCGCATACTGAAAAGCCTCCCAGGCGATTGCAATCACAAGTGTGCACACCAACGCCCTAGTTAACAATGTGGCAAATGAACGAGGAATGATGCGGAGATCAGCTAAGGTATGTAGCCCAAGGACGATACTTGAACCTCCGAGGAGATGCATTGGGATATCAAACCACCAGACCTGCCAATAGAGATGGAGAGCGAGGGCTAGTATATGAAGTACAGCGAGCACTGAGATCGCTATAAGAAAAAGGACGGTCGTCGTTTTAAGCATACAATAAATAAGAATGTAAAAAAACCGGACTCGAAAGAAAATATTAAAAATGATTCTTAATGGTAGCACGGAAAAGCCCCCACTAAAGAGGGCCTTTCCCAGAACCAAACGTATGCCCCTTGGAAAACCAAGGTGGGTACCTTTTCTGGCCTGACTGTTCGAAATCTCAAAGAGTTCTCGGCACAGGCCACGACTACGGGCAACCCTGCATATATGTTTAATCGGAACATACGAAATGGTTCCTAGTGTGTATTATACCAGAGGCACACACGGAAATAAGCATCCAAGCTCCCCGATTCTAAGATTCGTCTATTCTAGGCAAGACACGAACGGTGGTATTGACGGTTCCTCCCCCACCACAATTAAGAGTAAAGGTTCGCTCTGCATTTATAGGGTCGCTGGTAAATGCTCCGGTGGAGGTAGCGCTATTCTCAATATCAATGGTGTCGCCAAGTCCGAAAAGTTGGCACGTGAGAAGCGGGTCGGCACGCCACTCTAGTTCAACAGTTTCTCCCGGCCTTACCAAACTTCTATCAGAAATTATCTGTATGTCGCCAGCACACACCGATCCCAATCCCACTATAAAGCCTTCGGGAATGTCGATAATGGCCCCAGGAGCACCAAAGATTCCGTTTTCATCTATACACATACCAGTCTCCACTGTAATTCCGGTATCAACAACTGCTTCCCCAACTCCGGAAAGATAGACATCCACCTGAGCAGCAGCGGTTAAACTATCACTGAGACGACCACAAACGATGCGGATAGTGGTGTTAGCGAAAATATTTATATTTCCACTATTTGATGTAGCGTTAGAAAGTGGCAAGTTATATGTCACCGGACCGGATTCAGTATGAGCAGTGGCTTGTCGCGGACTGCAGAAGGTCGTATTTTGACTGGTCCAACTGACATGGACAGTACCCGCCCCTGTCTCTGGATTTTGTTCGGCTACAAGCGGCACCACTTCGAGAGTAACCGTAGGTGGTGGTGCTGGTTCAGAAGGGCCGACAAAAGTAATGGTGTGAGTGTCTGTAACTTCCATACCATCTCCAACTCGAGTACAGACCAACTCTAAGATTACTGACTGACTGATCGTGAAAGTAGCCTGTTGATTTATATGTGCAAAAGGATGGCGGTTAGTCCAGCCTGTAAGAGTCATAGGTGTTTCGTCTATTCGATAGGCGTTGAAGTCACAAAAATCAATACCCGATGTCTGTGGAGTAGCACTCACTGAGACTTGCGCCGAAGCAGGATCTTCTACAACCGCAGTATCGGGAGCGAGAATGTTTACAGTGGGAACGATAGGAGTCACTGGTGGAGAAGTTACGACAGTTACTCGTATGCTTCCTTCAACATACTTGTTATCAACCGGCCTTCCGCAGCGAATGAACAAGTCTGTAGTTTCTGCAAAGGAGATGTAGAATGGCCACGTGACTCCAGTTCCCGCATAGATAGTACCTGTAGTCCAACGTGGAATGACTATCGTATTGCCATCAACATCCCTCGCCCAACGAGTACACTCTGTAGAATTGATTGCTGTGTAACGGACAAGTGTTCTAAACCCAGCCCACGTTGCATTAATCGGTCCAGATGCTGGGTTAGCCAAAAACTGTGTGATTTCCGGGTCCGGTGCCGCCCCGCCGTTTACTACCACTTCAACACTCTGTGAGTTCGTGGCTCCAGACACCTCATTAATACAGGTGAGTGTATACGTGGTAGTTTCTGACAAATCAACTTCGTCTGTCCCTGTCAGCTTAGCGACTGCGGAAGCATTTATGTTCACATTTCCGGTAGCACCACTAGCGGTCTGGTAGGTCATGGAAGTACACCGAGTGGCCAGTTGGACATTTCTAGTCAGAGTGATGGTAGCGTCACCGTTAGCATTGGCAGTCACCGGATTAGGACTGGCTGTCAAAGAGATTATCGGTACCACGTTGACTACCACTGAGTCAGTAGCCCCACCCTGACACGTCATATAGTAGGTCGTGGCCGCACTGGCGGGCGGTATAACTTCTCGACTACCGATAGGTAGCTCTTCATTTGGAATAGCTCCTACCCCGTTGTTTATGGAACAGTTAGTAACATGATAGGCCTCCCACGATAAAACAATCGTGCTGTTGTTTACCACCTGCACACTACCGCCGCCATCTACCGACAAAAATACACTCGGGGTTCCGGATTGGCCGAGTACAGTATGAACCACAAAGAAAAGGCTGCCGGTTACCAACAAAGCGAGGAGTGCGGATACGATTCTGATTTTTAGAAATAGACTTTTCATACACATAAATACCTACGCATTGTTATTATCTTTCTTGGTTCCCTTTTTTGGCACAGGCGCACTCGGAGTCGGGGTCGAAACAGCTGGTGCACTCAATCTTTTTCCTCGTCTGGCCAAGAAGAAATACAGATTGGCCAAGATCAAAAGACCAATGACGACCACAAACGCATAGATGACATAGAGGAGAGCCTGCCGCACATCAAGGGCAGACGAACCGGAACCTTCAGCTGGGCCACAATCGCCTGAAGCACACGGGAATAGTATTTCTTTGGTATCCACCACTTCTCCGTTTTGAGTTAAGGACAGTGATACAGCGTAGCCAGAAGCAGAAGCATTGACCGGTACAAGAAGACCGTAGGTGGTGAGACCAAGATCAATTATTTCTCCAGAGCGCTCTTCTTTGCCAAGCACTCTGCCAGTCGCAGCATTACCATCAGCATTAAGTGTATACACAGTAGCCTCTAAGTTTATTTCCTGAGGAACCAAGGTCGGATAATCCTGAAGTGTGTGCCATAGAGAACCGAAACAAGCCGCCAGTTCGGTTGTTTCGCCGGACTGTTTTATAGCCACATTGAGAAACTCACCGAGCGGAAGAGTTTCTTCCATATCCCTTCCTTCTGCCTGCATTGGTACGGTCAACACCTCAGTCCCTCCATTTTCAATTTCTAATGTGACGACCAATACATACTCGCTGTACTGAAGTGGCACAATATTAAACGTACTTACCCGGGCACCCCCTGAAACCAATTTCACACTTTCAGACCGTTCCTCAATAAGCTTGGCCTCATGTGGTCGCAGTCCCTCGTATAATTGGTAACGTAATGTACCCTTTTCCGGTTTTTGCTCGTGACTATTGATGACCGAAAAAGCGACCTCAAGCCCCGTAGTATCGTTTGAAAATTCATAGATGGTACCGGCTGGTAGTGATTCGTCATTTACGGTAACGGATGAGAAATCAAACGAAATGGCTTCAGCATCGCTCGCAACTACAAAAACAGGGTACTCTGCCAAAGCATTGAAACCTCCAAGAGCCTGCGCTCTTGCCTGCTTGGCAGTAGACTGACCAGCAAACACGCGCGCGTAGTACATTCCGGCTGGTAGATGTGGAGAAAGCTGCGTATCGAACGAGAAAGTGCGATTCTCTCCCGCAAGAAAAGCTTGCTCACTGGCGATATCAGTATATGCAATCGGCACCGGATTATCTTCATAATACAAGGCGCCGGATATACTTTGTCCGTACTGATTAAAGTCGGTAGCGTTTGTAACAGAAACCGGAACAGACAATGCCTCACCCGCCGCCACTTCCATATTAGGTACACCCATGAACTGAGCCGTCCATCCGTATCCTATTCCAGTCTCGCTACACAAGACAAAATCAGCTGAGGAAAACTCCGTCTGAGCCCCAGCATTCTGTACGCCAAAAGAAAAAAGTGAGCCCACTAAGCTCATCAAGCAAATATATGCAACAAGCCTAGAGCTTATACATAATGTCATACTAACTAGTATGGTAACTCATTTTGATATAAAAATTGCGCGGCTCTGTGCATAAAAATAAAAGGGCGGAGCTATCGCTCCGCCCTTTTATTTGTACCCCCCCACTTTTTTTATGAAGATTTCGCCAACGCTACAGATAATCTTGATTTCTTTCGAGCGGCAGTATTCTTCTTTATGACTCCGCGCTTAGCCGCCTTGTCGATGGCTTTATAGGCAGTAGGTAACAGTGTCGCGGCTTCTTTGGTCTTCCCTTCCTTCAAAAGCTTATCCATATCTTTTACCACATCAACCATTACTTTTTTGCGGCGTAGGTTAAACACGCGCTTTCTTTTAGATGCGCGTAAGGCTTTTTCGGCTCCTCGAGTAATTGGCATAACGGGCAGAACTATACCCCAAGCGGCCACAAAACGCAACCGCGGGCGGGGCGTAAGCCCCACCCGCGGTTGCTACCTTTCTACTTTAAGCTCTTAAGTTTCCTGCACAACCGGTAGCACCCTGATGGTAACCGAGTCACTACCACCAACTCCACAGTCGATGGTGTAGGTACGTTCGGAAGTAACATCTAGTATGTCACGTTCACCAATACCAGCTGAAGGATTCGAAGGGTTCGGAGGATTGTTTACAGTCTGATTTACACCCGGACCACTAACTACACAGCTCAAGGTAGGATCATGAGTCCATCGAATCTCGGTATCATCGCCACTTCTAATCAGTGCCGGAACGGCCCAAATATCGGTCGGTTGAAGTACACGAGTTGACGGTGCTGAACACGAACTGGTTCCTCCAAGACCGGTACAGTCGATACCAAAACTCTTAGGTCCAGGAGGCAAAGGACCGACCGTGCGACTACCGCTGCCAAGGGTCGGCAGTGAACCAGAATGATCTCCGGTAAACGTACAGCTGGTGGCATTGGTGGTGGTCCACGTCAGAGTAAATTGCCCATCAGAAGCGATCGCTGTCGGTGATGCATTAAGGGTACAAGAAGGAGCTGATGGAGCTGGTGGACTACAGTGCGGCCTGGTGTCTCCCGGAGTACAACCGTCACTCGCGCCCACCACATTGAGATTCACATACGCTGATCTTGAACCCGCACTGTTGTGACAGTGGATAAGGAACTGATAGCTACCTAACGTCGTTGGCGTGACCACTTGATCACCCCCAGCCACCGCACTGGTAATGGTCCTGGTACCTCGCCATTGCGGCACGTTATCCGGAATAGTCTGGGCATCACAACTATTGGCATTAAGCGCACTCCAAGTCAACGTAGCACTTTCGCCTAGTACAATTCTGTTTCTATTGATACTTAAATCAACGACTGGCGTTCCAGCGGTACCGACTTGAACCGTGACACTACGACTAACCGTTGCGCCAGACGCGCCGGTACAGGTAATGGTGAAGGTGGTGTTCGCGGTAAGTGGCGAACTGTTTTGATTGTGAAGTACGTTAGAAAATGCTTTTGCGCCATCCCAAGCGGCGTTTGCAGGTGAAGCATACGCGTCACAACTAGTGGCTCTGGTCGGGTGCCATCGTAAGTTGGTTCTCTCGCCACTAGCTACCACGGTTGGATGGGCGGTAAAGATCACGTCCGGATTAAGTGATGGAGTACCTATAGTGACCATGACATCTTCTCTGATTGATGCTGGCGTCGATCCTGGTAGACCCTGACAAGTAATTCTGAAAGTAACACTGGTACCAACTGGACCGATGATCGGTGAGCTGAGTCGATTATGAACGGTGTTGGTAAATGCAACTGCCCCATTCCAATTGTCATTAGCCGGTCCAGAAACCACAGACGCGGTACAACTGGTGACATTTCTTGGCGCCCAACGCAAAGTCGTGCGGCCGCCACTGGCTACTGCAGTTGGATCTGCTGAAAAATTAACTTCTGGTGCCGGTATCACCGCGGCCGCTACGTTTACCGTTCTCGATCGAGTGACCGGAGTGGTGCCGGGAGCACCTTCACAGGTAATGGTGAACGTGGTGTTGGCGGTGAGCGGTGAGCTGGCTCGATTATGCGTGGCATTGGTGTGCGCCACGACACCATTCCAATTCGCGTTAGTTGGCGAGGCGGAAGCCACACATCTCGTCGCGTTGATCGGTGTCCAGGTGATCTGAGCTACCTGACCTGAAGCAACTGTGGCTGGAGCGACGCTCAAAGATACATTTGGATTCACGACGCCGCTAACGGTAAACGGCTTCCATGCTGAACAATGAGTTGTGGTATTGACGCTCGTACCACCAGCCGGATTGATACAGTGCCTGATGGCATGATTTCCAGCGACCGTGGTCCACGGCACCTGATATTGCCTCCTCTCTCCGGGAGCAAAGGTGCCGACATCTCTAGCAAAAGGAGTGTCGACTGTGCCATCCCGACCAAGATCGAGATCGATTCGGTACCGCACATTGGTAGCCGTTTGGCTCGGACTCGTACCAACAGCAGTATTTCTCACATCGGCTGGGAAATTGATCGAGACTCCAGCAGAATAGGAAGCGGCAGGGCTACCACTAATAGTCATATTCGGACCAGAGGCAATGGTGAGATTCCTGGAACAATACGTAATTGTAGGACGAGAGCCACAGCCACCGGGAGCATAGCCCGGACACCATGCTGGTGTCATACCGCAACCAGTACCACCTGATGTGTCACATCGGTATACATAGTAATCATTGCGAGTCTCATGGATAAACCGATACTGCCCAGCCGCTAGATTGCTCGTGCTATCACCACCACTGGTATGTCTTATCCAATTTGATCCATTCCATCTATATAATGAATTAGGATCTCCTTCATCTCGTCTAAAATCGGCAAAATCTATTCTCGTTCCATCTACTCGTATGGTTACATCCTCACCCACATCAATCGGACCGGAAGGATTTAGATTCAAATTACAAGAAACCATAATTGGAGGTGGCGTGCTCGGACTAGCAGACGGCCCTCCATCTGCGGTTCCGCCGCCACCATCTTCACCATTGTCCCAAACGACACTATAATGACTACCATCAAAATTACCGCCTCCCGTGGCACTATAACGTCCACATCCACCACAGGCTGTATTTAATTCATCGGCCCTGACCGCTCCTTCCACTAAAGCACCGACATTATCGGAAGTATAAGTATCGACTACTGATTGTGCATGTGCATCGAAAACTCCACCGAAAAAGAGTGCCGTTAGAGTTATCGAAATTAAAAAAGTATTACGAATCATAGGATAAAAGTTACTCTAAAAATTATTCAACCGGTAAAGACTCGTCTTCCGATTCGAGATCATCTGCAGCCTCTTCTAGCTCTTCAGGATTAACGATACGCGTGTGCAAAGAAGCCATGATCGCTTCATACTCGGGATTACTTTCCAGTCCGGCAAAATACTGTTCAACCAGAGAACGAGAAGCATCAAGATCACTCTTGCTATAGAGGCCGTAGAGAATACCACGCTCAGCAAAAGCACTACCGGCCGTTCGATACGTATCAGCATTAGCCGCGTCTACTCGTGAAAGCAACTCACCTGCGAAGAAGCCCCCCACCGCTCGCAAATTAGGATAGACGGTATCTATTTCAGGTCGAGACACTACCGCTTCCACTTCAGAGAAGCGTTCGCTCGGTGTCGCGCGATTATAATTTTGGTGAGCAAGGATCGTGAGTTTCACCACTTCTTGTTGCATTTGAATCACTGGCGCAGGGTTGGCGATCAAGCCACCAAACACCCATTCTTGATAGGTACCCACTCCCAACTGCAGTTGGTCCATAGTGTCATCCCCCGCTGAAGATCGCACATCGGCTGTCAGGCGACTTTGGATAGATTGATAGTACGCTAGATCTTCAGCGTCAGAATCGGGTGGGGGTGGCAGAGAAATTGTTTCCCTTGCATTGGGAACCAGAGAGAACGCAATGCTATCCATGATTGAATCAAAATCAATTTCCTCAGTTTGATTAGGAGTCGGTGTTTGTCCCAAATCACCACTACGTGGCATGAAGTTGTCTTTGTATACAAAAGCCAGAATTGCCAGAGCCGCCAAGAGGACTATGACTAAAAGCCATTTCTTTCCGGAGCCGGATGAGCCACCGGGCTGGCGAAGAAAGACTGGTTCTGGTTGTGATGGTGACATAGGAAAAATTATATTACTGTTCCCTCTCAGTATACTGCGCTGATTTGACAAAAATGGCTGATTGCTGTGTATAACCGTTCTTTTGGAGTTGCTTTTTTATAGAAATGTAGTTTAATGAAAATGGAGACTAACCCAAGTCTGGGTGGTGAGATAAAAGGAAGCGAAGATGTCACGTGCTCTTTTGATAATCTTTCCAGCACTTCTCGTACTATCGCTGGTGGCTTCTATGCCACAATCAGCGATGGCGGCTGGAAGCTGTGCCATATCCGGCACAGTGACTATGGAGGCAAGGGGACTAAACGCTCCTAGCCAACTTGCGTTCCGGTTTTGCGTGGACGAGGGAGGAAAGGACCGTGGAAGCACTTGGCTGATCAATGGGGTACCGGCCATTGCCTGTCCGTCCCTCTCGCTCCAACTCGCGGGACAGGGACAGATCAATAACTTCCAGTCCAGCGCCCTCACCTACTTGGTGGGAGGACACCGCAACAGGGACAACCTATTTTACGTCGACGTGGTAACCCGGTCACCCGGCCACATATGCGGCTCCATTGGGCTGAAGTCCATCCCGCAGGCCCGACGTTGATGAACCCAGCATGGTCATGGTCGGGAAGAAAAAGTGAGGCCGCGATACGACCATATCGCGGCCTTTTACTTTTTCAAAAAAATTGAAAAATGAGGATATTTTCTATCGGGTTTGTTTAAGTACTTGACAAAAATAGGCCTTTGGTGTATGATATAAGTAGAAGCGACACCACTTTGGTGATCGCCATGGCCAAGGAGGCCAAGATGGGTAAGTGCCTTTTCATTACCGCGGCCCTCGTCGCAACGGCCTTGTTGGCGGGTTGCTCCGCGGGATCCAATCCAGCGGCAACCACCAACCCTCCTGCCGCCCTTGGCACGAGAAACCTCGAAGCAAGCTGCCTCGAGGTAGGAACGACAGCCCTGGTGGTCGATAACGGCCAGGTCTGGCACGCGCAGAGGAATGTGTGTATTACATACACTCCCGCATAAACGGAGGGAGACTAATGTCGAAGATCATTGCTGCCCTCTTTGCAGCGAGCATCGCTACCGTGGCTTTTGGGGAGGAGAAAACCACCTCCTCCAAGCCGGAATGCCCGGCAAAATTTGCCTCGGTCTGCGAGGCAATGAAGGTGGAACGGGAGGGATTGAGGAGGGCTGCGGCCCTTCACTTCCGCTGAAGAGCGAGCCTCGGTGCGACCGCGCCGAGGCTCTTCTACTTTTCAAAAAACATTGACAAATAAGGATATTTTCATTATAGAGTGGTTAGGGGCTTGACAAAAATAGGCCTATGGTGTATGATAAAAATAGAAGCGGCACCACCTTCGGTGATCGCCATGGCCAAGGAGGCCAAGATGAAGCTTTTCATTCCTGCGGCGATCCTCGCCTTCACCGTCGGACTGACAGACAGCTCCGCCACTGCCGATACCAACTTCGTCTGCCAGCTGCAGCAGGCAGAACAGACGGCGGGACGTCTTTTCATCCAGGAGCACGAAAAGCTCTGGGAGAATCCCGAGTTCTTCGCCTGGATGACCTCCGGTCGTGAGGGAGACCTTTCTCCCGAGGTCCAAAGGGACCGCGCGAACCTCGATGAGATTCTCCTGATCGTGAGGATCCTCAACGAGATCCTGTTCCCCGTCACGGGAGAACTCGGAGCATGACCGGCAGTCCAATGCGGCCCCGATCCACAAAACAGACACAAGTCTGTAGGATCGGGGCCGAATCTATTTTTATATTTGCATTAAGGAATAAGCAGGGCGGGGCGCAAGCCCCGCCCTGCTTCTAGGTACGGCCTGGCTGTTTGTTTTGCTCTACCCAGCACCACTTTTACTAATCATCTCCATTAAGATATTAAGATGACGAGCTCGAGTGGTTCAAAAATAAATGAAAGGTATGGCTACGTTGCCAGTAAAAGTGGTGCTGGGTATACTAATCACCAATGATCCGCCAAATTACCGGCACGGCGATAGATGTCAGCCCCACCCATGTCGTTGTCTCCGTTGGTGGTGTTGGTTATCTTATATATATAAGTACACCACCATCGGCTTTCCTCTTAAATCACGAAGTATCACTCTGGACTCACTTAGCGGTGCGCGAGAACGCGCTTGATCTCTACGGTTTTTTAACCCGCGATGAATTGTGGTTTTTTGAACTTCTCCTGACCCTACCAAAGATTGGCCCCAAGTCGGCATCGCAGATCATGGCCGCCGCCGATCTGGAATTACTCAAGAAAGCCATTTTGGAAAACGATGCCGGCTATCTCTCCAAACTATCCGGCATCGGCAAGAAGACGGCCGAAAAAGTGGTAACGGGGCTGCAAGATAAAGTGGAAGAAATGGGTGTGGTCGGGATGGCGGGCGTCGCCGCCGACGAATCAGGTACGCAATATATGAGTGATGCGATTGATGCCCTCGTTTCGCTTGGCTATCCCCAAAGCGACGCCCGCCGCGCTGTCCAACAACTCCCCGCTTCGGTCACAAATGCCAACGAGGCTGTCCGGGCGGCCCTGAAGTCTCTCGGATCTTAGTCTATACAGAACTCTATTTATGTACCTGCGCTCAGGTAGGCTATAATGGAGACATGGACACGCTATTGTACTGGGTGAAGCGTCTAATACCGGAGTCAATCGTATCGTTTTTGCGTCCACCGTATCATCATGCTCTATCGTATCTTGGCAGTGTTATCTATCGCCACCCTTCACGAGAACTGACTGTGATTGCCGTCACCGGTACCAAAGGAAAAACCACGGTTACTGAATTGATTGCCGCCATCTTGACTGCCGACGAGAAAAAAGTCGCTTCCCTTTCTACCATTCAATTTAAAATCGGTGATGACGTGAAGCGAAATCTTTTTAAAATGACGACACCAGGACGATTTTTTGTCCAACGCTTTTTACGTGAAGCGGTTGATGCCGGTTGCACTCACGTTGTTCTTGAATTAACTTCTGAAGGAGCACGCCAATACCGACATCGGTATATTGAACTTGATGCACTCGTGTTTACCAATCTCACTCCCGAACACATTGAATCGCACGGCTCATTTGAAAATTATAAAAACGCTAAACTTTCCATAGCGCAACAATTGGCAGACTCCGGCAAACAGCCTCGCTACATAGTGGCCAATATAGATGATCCTCATGGTGCTGATTTTTTAGCTACCGAAGTTGAAGAAAAACTACCCTACGGACTTGGAGACTTGAAGCTTTATACTCTCCATAAGGACGGAGTTGGATTGATCTTAAGTGAAGGACAGGAAGAAGGTACGGTACGCGTGCCTCTCGTCGGTCTTTTCAATGTCTATAATGCGCTCGGAGCTATCACACTCACGCGCGCCATGGGCGTATCCTTAAAGACCATCGAACGCGCTCTGCGGGGACTGCCGCCAGTCAAAGGACGCGTTGAACAGTTTGAAAGTCCGAAGGAAGCAACCAAGCACATAACGGTGGTGGTGGATTATGCGCACACGCCAGACTCGCTACAAAAATTCTACGAAGCCTTCCCGAATGTATACAAAATCGGCATTCTCGGAAATACCGGCGGCGGTCGAGACACCTGGAAACGACCGGAGATGGGTGCTATTGCCGCTGAGTATTGTGACCGCATCATTCTCACCAATGAAGATCCATACGATGAAGATCCACGCACCATCGTCGAACAGATGGCGAAAGGCATTGAAGACAAAACCAAATTCGACATCATTATGGATCGCAGACTGGCTATTAAGACTGCCATCGAAGAATGTCCGGAGGGTGGCTATGTACTTATAACGGGCAAAGGTACCGATCCATACATCATGGGACCACACGGAAGCAAACAACCATGGAGTGATGCAGAAGTGGTAAAAGAAGAATTGGAAGAATTGGAAAAAGAAAATTGAGGTCTGGATGGAGAAAATATCGAGAGAATAAAAAGATGAGAGGCGGCCGTCGGCCGCCGCTCACCGGT
>CAZSDR010000006.1:0-2934 GCA_964605695.1 uncultured Candidatus Saccharibacteria bacterium
CAGAACCTGCTCAAATCCAAACACAAAGGCCCAGAGGGATACTCTGAGCCTTTGTGTTTACTGTTGTGGAAATCTTTGAACCAAGTTAGAACCTTTCTGATTGAAATGGAACCAGCTAGATAGCTATATTTCTAAGGCTCATCAACTCATCTCTGCTTTCGCTAGTCCGGATTTTATAAAGAAAATACAAGGCGAAGTAGTCACATAATAGTAATAGAACCAGAAAAAAGAAAACCGGCTCGGAAACAAGTTCCGAGCCGGAGGAATGGTTCTGCGATCGTTAGGCGATCGGCTTGAAGAGACCGATGGTGTTGACCCCTGCCTTGTGGACGGAGAACACCTCGTATCGTTCGCCGACCTTCTTGTCGCGAGCTGCGACGTACGTTCCGCTGTTCAGTCCACCGGCACGAGCTTTGCGAATGTCGTCCATAGTGGCATAAATCGCCACTTCGAACGCTTCTCCCGTTTCCGTTTCGATGATCACAGAGTCGACCGGTGCAGGACCACTGATCGTAGTTGTCCGTACGACATCAGCGGGCTTCTTCCAGGTGACAGGAGCGGGGGAGCCCTTCTTGGGGTTCTGTCCCTTCTCCTTCACGATCTGGAAGGCCTCGATGGGGTTGCCCATCTCGCAGGACGCTTCATCGTAGCTCTCCACGAGCACGACGAAGGTGTTGTGCGAAAGCGAGGGCCATTCGCTGCTGAGAACAGGCAGACCGAAGCGCTTCCGGCCGTCGGAGGTGTACGCCTCGACCCGACCGCGACCCATGATGCGGGTGATCAGTTCCTCGCGCGCCTTCTGACGCGCTTCGTGCTGACGCTCCCGTTCGATACGCTCCTCTTCCTGCCGCCGCGTGCCGTCGTGCTTGACGATAGCTCGCTCGGTGGAGGTGAGGTTGTAGTCGCGATTGAGATGGTCGGCGGCGAGCCTCTTGAGCTCAATTTTCCGCCTGATGTTCGTAGGCTGGTGTGACGTAATGAACGAGAAAGGAATGATCTCCTCGACCTTGCCTTCGCGGCCATTGCCGACCAGTGCGACGACGATCTCGTTGTCCGCTTGTGCGAGCAAGCCGAGGCCGACGAAGGAGTCCTTGGGAAACTGCCACAGGCAGGTTCCCTCGGTACGGTCGAAGATCTTGGCGACGAGGAAACTGCCTTCTAAGGACAATTCTGCCTTGCGAATCATGTGAACGACGAACACTTCATCGTTCAGGTTGATCTTGCCGATCTCAACCTCGTGGGTCGACGTATCGGCCTGACGAACCGGCACGAAGCCGGGAAACGTGAAGCGTTCGATGTTCATTGCAACTTCTCCTTGTAAAGGTTCAAAAATAGCGCCAGCCCAAAGGGTACGCCTTTTAATATATTAGCACATTTAAGTAAAAAGTCAATAGTAGGTTCCGTAATCCCACGATGTACCAAAGAAAATACCCTTGCTTTGCAAGGGTATTTTCGGCGGTGGAGATGTCGGGAATTGGGGTCAAGTTTCTAAACTCGTTTCACTCGTTAAGAACTTCCTCCCCGAGCTCGCTTGTGGCAGGGCCACATCGCTCCGCTTTTCAATTCCCGCATGTGAGTGAAAATATTCACTCACTCATCTCCACGAACAAAAATCGCCCAAGCGAAGCTTGAGCTGATTTTTGTACTCGTGGAGATGTCGGGAATTGAACCCGAGTCCGAATCGATCTGCTGTTATGAGTCTACAATGTGTAGTTGCTTCTTTGGTTTGAAGCACTTGTCTTAAGAAGCGACAGAACAACAAGTGCTCGAGTTCCTACAAAGCTTGATCGGCTACCAGAACGTAATTGCCGGCCACAGTTCGATGTTTATTTCACCCGACTTCCCGTATCGAACGTCAGGGAAGTGAGCGTCGCCGAGGCGAGCGCTAGGCGCTCAAGCGTAGGCGAACCCGAACGCGTGAGCGTAAGGGCTTGGTACAGGCTTGTTTGCAAGTACTGACGGACACATTTTTACGAAGGTGTATCCAACTTCGACACTGCACACAACAACGAGGATCAACCGTCGATGCCTAGCATCCCCATATATAAATTATAACATATTTTAGTATAAAAATCAAATCGGTGGGCGTTTTATTATGAACGTCCACCGAAACTCTTACAGAGGTGAGGTGTATCAAGCCCCATCTCCTCTTCGAAGGACTTCGTCTGCTCGAGGTAGTTGTTTCCATTGATCCGCTATAGGATCGACTTCTTGTCGTGGAGTTTGTAGTACTCGCCGGAAAACAGAACCCCACACTGCCAAGACGCATAGGGCAACCAGACCTATAACGATATGCCACCAAGTCATGTAGGTCCTCCATACCTTACATATGTTCAGTTGCAGAAAGGTGATGGGGAGGCGCGCACGTCTCCCCCAAGAGCGGCGTCGACTACCGCTCTTTAATGGTAGACAACCAGGTGTCCCAGCTTCTGGATGGCCCAAGTCCGAAGTTCATTGGGCTTGTTTGCCTTTACCTCGTCGGATTGAATTGCCAACAGGAATTCGTGGATATTTCCACGATACCTGACACGCAATACGCGTGCCAGTAGGGCACTCAGTTCTTTTTGCCGGCTCTCCCTCGTGATACATGGTATATCCGGATTTAGATTCGGATTCATTGTTAGTCCCTCTCTGTTTGGTGGTTGAGTCACCACCTTTCTACAACTGAAATTATGTGTCTCCTTTCAATGTTCGTTCAATGTCTCTCTTGGCCGTGCGAGCTTTCAAGCTTTCACGCTTGTCGGTCTTCTTTTTTCCTTTCGCCAGTGCTACCGAGAGCTTTAATTTCCGATTTTTATCATACAACTTAAAAGCGACCAGTGTCAAACCGGCTTGTTCGCTGTCGCGGGAGAGCCGCGGGGGCGCCGGTTTTTTTAAAAATATGGGGGGGGGGGGCGCCGGGAGGGTAAAAATTTTTTTTTTTTGTGGGGGGTG
>CAZSDR010000006.1:2944-13863 GCA_964605695.1 uncultured Candidatus Saccharibacteria bacterium
ACAAAAAAGCTACCAGTCTAAAACCGGTTTGTTCGCGGTCGGGGGTGCGCCGCGCAAGCTCATTTTTTTAAAAATGGAGCTTGCGCGGCCGCTCCGGATCGTAATCTTTTTCTGTGTTGGCTGGCTGGTAGGGACTGACTGATGCGCCGACCAGAAAAGCCTCATTACCGCGCAGTATTACATACGCCCCATCGAGCTTGGCTTTGCCGGTACGGATCGCCTTTACCTCTTGGCCGGTTAATACCAAACCAGCCTCAAAGGTCTCGAGGAATTCGTAATTGAAATGCGCTTTGCGGTTTTCAGCGTAAGACGCCATTGTCGCTACTATAGCGTGTCCAAACTCGCAATCAAAGCCGTTTTCTGTATAATGGCGCTCATATGCGCGACACTATACAAGAGCAAAATATCACACAAAAAGCCGTCACTTTTTCTGAATCAGAAGATAGAGAGCGTAAGGAGACAAAGAAAAAATCAACCATTCATTTGTCTGACCTTAAAAAAGCGGGACGAAAGATGCCAGTTGGTCCGGGTAATTTCTGGAACAATGTTTTTTCAACCATTCTGCTCTTAATTGTTGTGACCGCTCTCTATTCGTATGTGGCAGACACGTCTGTTAAGCCGGAAGAAATCTCAATCTCCGACGTGGTCACGCAAGTGCAAAATGGTGAAGTAAAAGAAATCATTGTGCGCGGCAGTACGCTTGAGATTTCCTATACTGACGAAGATCGAACTCCGGCCGAAGCTAAAAAAGAATCTGACGCGGCGGTTTCAGAAACTCTCACCAATCTCGGGGTAACGACTGAACAGTTGGCGGCTGTGCGTATAGATGTTCAACGTGAGACTGGTTTTGCCTACTGGTTGTCTAATTTTGCGCCGTTCCTTTTCCCGTTGCTGTTTCTCATCATTATCATTTGGTTCTTCATGCGTTCGATGCGTGGTGCAGGAATGCAAGCTCTTAACTTTGGCAGCAGTAAGGCGCGCATGATCGATCCGAACGATCTGTCACAGAAAGTCACCTTTAAAGATGTGGCTGGCGCCAAAGAAGCAAAACAGGAACTCGAAGAGATTGTCGACTTTCTTAAGAATCCAAAGAAGTTTCTCGACATCGGAGCCGAGATTCCTAAAGGCGTGATGATGATGGGTGCTCCCGGTACTGGTAAGACTCTTCTGGCGCGCGCGGTGGCCGGGGAAGCGGGTGTGCCATTCTTCTCAATTTCCGGTAGTGAATTCGTAGAGATGTTTGTGGGTGTGGGTGCGAGCCGCGTACGCGACTTGTTTTCTATGGCCAAGAAAGAAGCGCCGGCCATTATCTTTGTCGACGAGATTGATGCGGTCGGTCGCGTACGCGGCACCGGCATCGGTGGCGGCAATGATGAACGCGAACAAACCCTCAATCAGATTTTGGTCGAGATGGATGGCTTTGAACCAAATGCAAAAGTAATTGTAATGGCTGCTACCAATCGTCCCGATGTGTTGGATCCGGCCCTGCTTCGTCCAGGACGCTTTGATCGTCGGGTCACCATTGATCTGCCTGATCGAGATGACCGCAAAGCGATTCTTGAAGTGCATGCACGCAAGAAGCCGCTTCAGGAGGATGTGAATTTGGATGTGATTGCTCAGCGCACGCCGGGTTTTTCTGGAGCGGATCTCTATTCGCTTATGAATGAAGCGGCGATTCTGGCCGCTCGCGAGACGAGAAAGAAGGTAGGTCAGTTCGACATCATTCGATCAATTGAAAAAGTGATGCTTGGTCCGGAGCGCAAGAGTCATGTTCTCTCACGCAAGGAACGTGAAGTGACGGCTTATCATGAAGTTGGTCATGCTCTTGTTGCTTCCGTATTACCGTATGCCGATCCGGTGCAAAAGATCTCCATCATTTCTCGTGGTCGCGCCGCCGGTTATACGCTGAAGCTTCCCGATGAAGATAGACGGATGCATACCAGAAAAGAATTTCTTGACGACATTGCGATGACGCTCGGCGGTTATGTAACTGAGGAGATGATCTTTGGTGACCTTACCACTGGTCCGTCAAATGACTTGCAAGTTGTCGCTAACTTGGCTCGCGACATGGTGACTAAGTATGGTATGGGCAAACTCGGCCCGATAGCTCTTGAGGGTATGGGGGGGCGTTTGGTCGGCGGGGGATACAGTGAAGATCGCGGTTACTCACCACAAGTTGCCAAACAGATTGATGATGAGGTAGCCGCCTTAATAGAAGAAGGAAAGGAAAAGGCACGAGAAATTTTGACTAAACATCGCCAAGCTCTCGATGTGATTGCGAAGAAACTGGTTGAAGTGGAGACGCTGGAGCGTGAAGAATACGAAGCAATGCTCAAACAGCAGGGTGTAGAAATCCAAGATGCCTACAAAAAAGAGCGAGAGATGGAAGAGAAGCTTGGCGATCCGACGCGGGCGCTTGAACTGACGCCTGATACTGATACGGAGGCGGGAGATCAATAGGCAGATTGATTCTTTTAATCTTTATCAGGGTTTGTGGGCGGATTGAGAGTTGTGTGGTTTCGCGCTATAGTTTTTCCACCAGCTTCCGCCCTTAGCTCAGTTGGTTAGAGCACAGAGCTTATACCTCTGGGGTCCCACGTTCGAGTCGTGGAGGGCGGACTAAAATAAATTAAAGTGCACAACAAAAACCGCCGTATGGCAGTTTTTGTTATGCACTTAAGAACTGGACTGGTTACCGGGGTTTTTCGGGGTCACTCGTTTGTGCACGCTACTATTGACCCTTGTTTGCTCAATCATTCTAGCAAAATAAGCATCTTTACTCCATATGGAGTGCGCTACCCAATTTGCTAACACGGGAGGCGATGGCGGGGTGTTTTTTTAAATCGGGATCATGAGCGACTAAGGCTTGGGCTTCATTACGAGCGGCTTCTACGAGCTTTAAGTTTTTGAGGGCTTCCATGCCAAGATCAGAGAGGCCGGATTGTTTTTGTCCGTACAGTTCTCCCGAACCACGAAATTGCAGATCGTACTCAGCGAGTTCAAAACCGTTCTTGGCTGTTGTGAGTGCCTTGAGACGTTCATTGGTTTTATCACTTTTGCTGGCAGTCACTGCAAAACAATAGGCTTGATGGTTGGAACGAATAACGCGGCCACGCAACTGGTGAAGTTGAGCGAGTCCGAAACGCTCGGCTCCTTCAATGATGATGTTGGTGGCGTTCGGCACATTGACTCCGACCTCTACCACCGAAGTAGCGACAAGGATGTCTGTGTCATGGCGCGCGAAGCGCGCCATCACTTTTTCTTTTTCAGTCGGTGTCATTTTGCTGTGCAAGATATCGAAGCGGTAATCGGGGAATACATCTTTTTTAAGCCGTTCAGCTTCCGCTTTGACACTTTTAGCATTGAGAGCAGTTTCTTTAGCAGGGTCAGGTTCTTCAATGCGGGGGCAGATCACGTAGACTTGACGGCCGGACTTTAGTTCACTGCGTACATGTTCATACATTTTTTTCTCTTGGCCTGGGCCGATGATTGTGGTTATGACCGGCTTGCGGCCTTTGGGCATCTCATCAAGGAGAGTCAAGTCTAAGTCTCCATATACAGTGAGAGCGAGTGTCCGTGGTATAGGTGTGGCAGTCATGGATAGTAAGTGCGGGAGGCGAGAATCTTTTTTTGCCAACT
This sequence comes from uncultured Candidatus Saccharibacteria bacterium, assembly GCA_964605695.1. GTDB lineage: Bacteria > Patescibacteriota > Minisyncoccia > Phycocordibacterales > UBA918 > OLB19. Next base: position 6,584 of record CAZSDR010000006.1, read on the forward strand.
GTTTGCGCTGATTGGTACCGAAACGATGTTGTTCATCAATAATCACGTAGGCTAAGTGTTTGAACTCGACACTCTTATATATGAGAGCGTGAGTACCGATGAGAATTGGAATCTCGCCATTTTTTACCCACTTCACCAACTGCGCTTTACTGATCTTGGTAGGTTTGTCAGGGTCAGTTTTTGAAGGAAACTTATAGCACGCACTGCCAGTTAAGAGACCAATCTGAATCGGTAGATGTTTGAAGTATTCGATAAAGCTTTCGAAATGTTGTTTGGCTAAGATTTCCGTAGGAGCCATATAGGCCACCTGTAGGTTTCCATATTCAATCGCTTTACCACTACCTTCCGGCGGGCGACTGGTGGCAACCGCATAGGCGGTCGTGGCTGCGACGGCGGTTTTGCCACTACCGACGTCACCCTCAAGTAAGCGCGACATGGCGTGTTGTTTTTCGAAGTCGCTAAGAATGGTTTTGATAGCTTTGGTTTGGGCGGCAGTGAGTGCAAACGGAAAACGGTTTGTAAATTCAGACACGTGTTCCGGAGCGCTTTTTATGGTGTAGGTCGAGGCGGCGCTCACTGCCGCCCGCTCCAGCGCTCTTCCGGTTTGGATATAGAAGATTTCTTCAAAAGCGAAGCGTTTGCGAGCGCTTTTTGCATGATCCTGTTTCTTTGGTGAGTGTATCCAGACCAGTGCGGTTTTAAGGCCGGGCAGTGTATACCGTTCCAGCATGTCTGTGGGGAGTGGATCTTCAAGTTTTTCTAACACACCGCGCTCGAAGCACTTTAAGACCGTGTGATAAAACCATTTGCTGGTAACACCTTTGGTCTCGCGGTAAACGGGGTAAATTGTGTCATCGAGATTATCCGTGTTTTTGAAAATGGAATCATGTCGATCAACTGGTAACGCATCAAGCGGTTCCACTTCCGGGTTCGCGATATAAAGCTTATTACCACTGCCGGTTACTTTGCCGGCCACTTTCACATACATGCCGTTTTTATACATTTTGGCGAGATAGGGCTGGTTGAACCACATGATTTTTATCTTGGCTGAACCATCTTCAATATATCCTTCAGCAATTGGCTTTCGACTTTTCCAGGCCTTTCGACTCTTGAGGCCGGAAAGCTGGCCGAACACAACTGCATCATTGCCACTTGTTAAGCCGGCGACTGATTGGATATCGCTGATGTCTTCATAGCGAGCGGGGAGGTGGTAGAGGAGGTCGGCGACGGTGACAATATTAAGCCGCTTAAGCGCCTTTTGATGCGCGTCGTCAATACGGAAGTGATCAGTCAGTCGGTCAGTCGGTGACATAGCCACAATAGTAGCAAACTTGGATGTTGATGGGGTATAATATCCTTCATCATTTTGAGGGAGGGAGAGTAATGTCGAGAAAATGTAGGGGAGGGTGCAAGAAGGAACGTCAAGACCGCAGGAGACAGAGGGTGTCCATGACAGGCGGAAAGGAGGGTCGCCTCAATTCCGCTAAGCGGCGGAAAAGAAAGGCTAACAGACAGTAAGAACACCCGGGTCGCCATGAGGCGACCCGTAGATTTTTTTGCTATAGTTGGCGTTATGAAAGAGGTGATTGAGACTGCGATTAAAGATGCTTTGGCTGGACTTGGCACCACCGAGGTTGATTTTGTGGTTGAACATCCATCAGATCTGGCTCATGGAGACTATTCCAGCAATGTGGCATTGGTGGTTTCAAATCAGTTAGGTAAAGCGCCGCGAGAAGTGGCGGAGCAACTTCTCGCGGCGCTTCTGGGTCAAATTGAATATGTTGAGCGAATTGAGATTGCCGGTCCAGGGTTTTTGAATTTTTATCTTGCGAGAGATTTTTTCACAGCGGAAATTAGCCGCGCCCGCGAAGCTGGCGCGGCTTGGGGTACTAATGATAGCGAAAAAGGCAAACGTATCATTGTCGAATATACCGATCCGAATCCTTTTAAAGAATTTCATATTGGTCATCTATTTACCAATTCAGTTGGGGAAGCGATTGCTCGTCTGGCTGTGGCGCAGGGCGCGGATGTGAAGCGCGTGAACTATCAGGGCGACGTTGGTCTTCACGTTGCGTACGCACTTTACGGCATGCAGCAGCTCAGTATTGCCGCTGACAGTGAATTCACTGCTCGTGATCTGGGCCGCGCGTATGCACTGGGCGCTACTGCATACAAAGAAAACGAATTGGCGCAGGAAGTCATTCGAGAATTAAACAAAAAGGTGTATGAACGCAGTGACAAAGCGATAAATGCACTCTATGATGCTGGTCGAACAGTGTCACTCACGTACTTTGAAGAGTTGTATGCAATGATCGATACAAAGTTTGACGAGTATTTCTTTGAAAGCGAAGCTGGTCCACAAGGTAAAGAATTAGTCTTAAAGAATCCAGATATATTTCCCGAAAGCGATGGCGCTCGCGTCTTTTCAGGAGAACAGTATGGTTTGCATACAAGAGTATTTTTAAATAAGGAAGGATTGCCGACTTACGAAGCCAAAGAATTGGCACTGGCTAAATTAAAAGAAGAGCGTCTTGGTAAATACGACCTCTCTATTATTTCAACTGCACGCGAGATCAATGAGTATTTTAAGGTATTGCTAAAGGCGATGAGTTTTGTTTATCCTGAGTTGGCAGATAAGACCGAACATATCGGGCATGGCATGGTTCGTCTTTCTACCGGCAAGATGTCTTCACGTACGGGTGATGTAGTTCCAGCCATAGATTTTATTGAGGAAGTAGCCGATGCCGCTGCAGCTAAGATGGATATCGGCGGAAAGGTGTCTCCTGATGATTCGTTGTCTATCGATATTGCTTTGGCAGCCATCAAATACGCGACTTTGAAGGGGAGTGTGACTCAAGACTCTATTTTTGATAAAGAACAAGCCTTATCTTTTGAAGGTGATTCCGGTCCGTATCTGCAGTACACACACGCACGAATTTGTTCAGTTCTAGAAAAAGCAAAAGCAGTTGGCGTGTCGGAAGATATTCATACATCACCCGAAGAGCCGTATCAGATTGAAAGAATTCTTTACCGTTTTCCGGAAGTAGTTGAGGAAGCATGGCGAGAACGAGCACCACACAAGATCACTGGGTTTTTAACCGAACTAGCTGGCGCTTTCAACACTTTTTACGGAGAAGAGAAGATAGCTGATGCTTCTGACAAGTATGCTTCGTATAAGGCGGCTGTTGCCAACGCCGTCCGTCAAACCCTCAAAAACGGTCTTCATATATTGGCTATCAAGGCTCCGGAGCGGATGTAGTTTGACATTATAGTAATAATTTGATATAATTAAAACGAATCATCGTTCATTCAATAATGGGGGATAGGAATGGGGTACGAGGCCAAGTTCCTTTTCAGTTTTCCTGAGTGGCCTATATGGTTGGTGGTTATCTCACTTGTCTCACTGGTCGCAGCTTTGTGGCTGGAGGAGTTCATGAAAAAATGAGAAAGAAAATCCTCAACACACTCCTCTCGCCCCTAGTCTATTTGTTCGCATTTTTGCTGGTGCGGACACTGGATGGGCGGGAAAAGAAGGACGAGAAGTGGGTCAGCGGGAAAAAGAAAAGACACAATCCAACCCTGAATTTCCTGCTGGTTTTGTTCTTCGCCGTCATCATGATTGGCGCAGGGACGTGGGCTTGGACAGGGTCGCGCGAGGCCCTTTCTTCCGGTTGTCCGCAGAAGAGGTTGGAGGTGTGCAAATTGCACATCTTCTCCGAAGACTGACGGGGTAAACGAGGGCGAGGGTCCCGTGCCGATGGGGCACGGGACGATGTTGCGACTGAGGAAACTCGGTCGCTTTTTCTTTTCATCTTTGAAAACAGTGGTAGGATACTTACGTGCGCCTGATACGTGCACCTTTATAAGAATGTCTGATATACATTCGCTATGAGCAAATTAATGAATCGAGAAAACGATACGGTTGAAGTAGTACCAGAATCGCCAAAGAGCGAAGTGGCGTTGCGTGAAGAATCAGTTCAGCGATTTTGGGAAGAGCAGGAGATTTTCAAAAAGAGTCTAGAAACACCAGCGGGCGAAACGCCTAAAGGTGATTTTGTTTTTTATGACGGGCCACCGTTTGCGACCGGCTTGCCGCACTACGGACACATATTGGCCGGCACTATCAAAGATGCCATCCCGCGTTTTTGGACGATGAATGGCTATCGCGTGAGACGGAAATGGGGATGGGATTGTCATGGTCTACCACTTGAAAACCTTATTGAGAAGAAGCTCGGTCTGGCGACTAAACGCGATATTGAAGAATACGGCGTGAAGAATTTCAATGAAGCGGCGCGCGGCGCGGTTTTGGAGTACGCCGACGATTGGAAACGCATCATTCCGCGCATGGGGCGATTTGTAGACATGGATGATGACTACAAACCATGGACTCAAACTACACCGAAAGCGTGTGGTGGGTTTTTAGCGAACTAAATAAGAAAGGTTTGGTCTATGAAGGGTTTAAGAGTATGCATCTGTGTCCGCGTTGTGGCACGACCCTGTCTAACTTTGAAGTCAATCTGGGGTACAAAGATATAAAGGATATTGCAGTCACAGTTAAATTACCACTACTTGAGGAAGCGGGAAGTGTTACCGATACAAGTCTGCTCGTTTGGACCACTACACCCTGGACCTTGCCGGGCAATATGGCGGCGGCGGTGCATAAGGATCTTGTATATGTGAAAGTGAAAACTGAAGAAAATGGTTTTGTCATACTTGCGAAGGAGCGACTGGTTCAGCTTGGAGACATCAGTTATGAAGTGGTGGAAGAATTGAACGGGTCTGAGTTAGTCGGTCGTTCATATCAACCACCGTTTGATTTTTGGCAGAAGCAGGAGTTTGAGGGTAAAGATAAGGCATGGAAAATCTATCACGCCGACTACGTTGAGTTAGGTGAGGAGGGGACCGGAGCGGTGCATCTCGCGCCGGCCTATGGTGAGGAAGATATGAATCTAGCTAAGCAAGAAGGGGTGCCTATTGTGCATCACGTCGATGCTTCCGGCCACTTCATGGAGTTTGTGGAGGGTTTTAATTGTCAGCTAGTGAAGCCAAAAGACGACGAGGTGGCCGGAGTGTCTCATCTTGATGCCGACATAGAAGTGCTTAAAAAATTGCAGGAGGCGGGAAAGATATTCAAAAAAGAAAACATCACCCACAGTTACCCGCATTGTTGGCGGTGCGATACGCCGCTTCTCAATTACGCCACTACCAGTTGGTTTGTAAAAGTGACTGATTTCAAAGACAAGCTGGTTGAGGAAAACAACAAAGTACACTGGGTACCGGAGCACGTTGGTAGCAATCGGTTTGGACGTTGGCTCGAAGGAGTACGCGATTGGGCGGTGTCTCGCCAACGCTACTGGGGAGCGCCGTTGCCGATTTGGAAAAATCCCAAGACCGGTGAGTATAAAGTGTTTGGTTCGCTTAAAGAATTGCAGGAATATGTGCCAAAAAGCGGCAATACGTATTTCGTGATGCGGCATGGGGAATCGGAGTCCAACCTTGCACACAAAGTCAGTGTAGACATTAACGCACCTGATCCCTTGACTGAGAAAGGGGTTGGTCAGGTTAAGGATGCAGCTAAAACACTAAAAGAGATTGATCTTATAGTGGTTTCTCCACATCAACGCACAAAAGAGACCGCCAATATTGTTGCTGAAAGTTTGGGACTGAGCCCAGAAAAGGTGATGGTAGATGAGCGTATTAAAGAAATAGAGATTGGAGAAAATTTCCAAGGACGAAATTGGAATGATCATAACGCTTTGTATGATTCTTTCTCCGACCAGTTCAAAAAAAACATTGAGGGAGTACCAGAAAATCGTCGTGACGTCCAGCGACGTGCCGGGGAGCTTATATATGAGTTGGATAAAAAATATAAAGGTAAAAAGATTCTTATAGTTGGTCATGTGAGTTCTGTGTATGCCACGGCTTGTGCTAGTGTGGGAGCCGACGTTGATCTGGCAGTTCAAATCCAGAAAGAAGTGTGGCTGAAAAACGCAGAAGTTAGAAAGATTGACTTTACACCGGTGCCACATAACGATGATTACGTTCTCGACTACCACCGACCTTATATTGATGAGTTTGAGTTGATTGATACTGACGGCACTAATTTGGAGCGCGTACCCGATGTGTTTGACTGTTGGTTTGAAAGCGGATCAATGCCGTACGCGGAGACGCATTATCCATTTGAGAATCTCGATGTGGCTGATCCAGCTAAGGGCATCCGCTTCCCGGCTCACTTCATTTCCGAAAGTGTCGACCAGACACGTGGCTGGTTCTATTCGATGATGGTTTTAGGGGTTGCTCTGTATAATAAATCACCATTTTTAAATGTGATCACCAATGGCTTGGTGTTGGCCGAAGACGGCAAGAAAATGAGCAAGAAACTCCAGAATTATCCCGACCCGATGGAGTTGGCTGATCGAGTGGGCGTCGATGCGATTCGATACTACATGCTTTCCTCGTCGATTATTCGCGGCGAAGACCTAAACTTTTCGGAGAAAGAAGCGCTGGAGTTGCAGCGAAAGAACATTGGTCGATTGCACAATGTGCTGGCGATGTATGAGATGTATGCAGATAAAAATCCAAAATCCAAAGCTCAAAATCCAAAGTCCAACAACGTGCTTGATCGGTGGATCGTGGCGCGCCTCAATCAACTGATTGCTGAAGCCACTCATGGGTATAAAAATTATGAGCTAGATCGAGCGACTCGTCCGATTGCTGATTTTATCGACGATTTATCGGTTTGGTATTTGCGCCGATCGCGCGAACGACTTAAAAGCGACGATGGGGAGGATAAGGCGCTCGCGCTTGGTACTTTGCGCCATGTCCTGCAAAACTTAGCGCTCGTGATGGCGCCGGTGATGCCATTTTATGCCGACTATCTTTGGCAAAGAGTTAAGGGAGAGGACGAGGCACAAAGCGTGCATTTAGCTAGTTGGCCTGCAGGCGGAGAAGTTGACCCGGTCGTTCTAGGTGAAATGAGCTTGGTTCGGGAGTTTGTGACGCTGGCACTTGAAGCTCGTACTCGAGCCAACATCAAAGTTCGTCAGCCATTACCAAAGCTAACCATTAATATCGAATTAGAGCCTGAGTACTCGGCCATTGTTTGTGATGAAATCAATGTCAAAGAGTTAGTTTCAGATATAGAATCTTCTGAACGAGCGGTATTGGACACTGAAATGACTCCAGAATTGATCGCTGAAGGAGTAGTGCGTGAGTTTATGCGTGGCGTACAAGACTTAAGAAAGCAGAATGGACTGATGCCCGAGGATAAGATTATCTTA
>CAZSDR010000007.1:0-271 GCA_964605695.1 uncultured Candidatus Saccharibacteria bacterium
CCGACATTAAAGAGCTTTTCTTCGGCTTGCTGGAGTTTATCGCGCAGGTCTTCGAGGTTACGCCAAGCGGCTTCAAGTTGAGGATCGCGCACCATGCCTTGGTCGGAGCGGACATTGATCTGGCTTTGTACCTCGGCCACTTTCTTTTGGAACTTTTTCAAAGTCTCAGCAGTGTCTATGGGATGGACCATGATCGAAATATCCAATTCTTTCTCTAAGTCTAGGATAGGCTCAAGCCAACCGTCGTTGAGGTAGCGAGGGTACGAAACGG
>CAZSDR010000007.1:281-12737 GCA_964605695.1 uncultured Candidatus Saccharibacteria bacterium
ACGGTGAAAAACGTACGCGCCAAAGTGCCGCTGATATTGATACTGCGCGCACCGATTGAGATTCCGGAAGGAGCGATGATGTCTTCGAGAGTCAACAGAGCGTCGGAGATGGCTGACTCTTTAGTATCGTCACCTATTCCGTCATTTTGTTTCTTTGGTTTTAATAAATCGAAGAGAGCCATGGAGAATTCCTCTCAATAATATCACAGGGTACTTGAAAGGAGTTTTAGCTTTGCATCACCGGCGCATTGCCACCCACATCACCTGGATTGAAGATATGGTAATACAATTCAACCAACTCTTCGTTTTGCAAAGGTACTGTACGTACGCCGATACGATTAAGTCCCTGCTCTACCAGTGACGCACGTTGTTCAAGCTGAGAACGATGTTCTTCAAAGCGACCATCATCAATCGTGTTGACTGATTTTTTTCCAAGAATACTTTTCAGGTTGGTTCTAATATCCAGTTCAATTGGTGTGTAAGGAATAACCGCGAAGAAATTTTTACTCATCACGTCGACTTCAGACGTAAAAGTCTTGATAAATTGCATATATTCACGCAGTTGAATACGCATTAAATCGTTATCTTGCAACGGTTCGCGCTCAAGGAGTTGGTCGAGGTAGGGTTGGATATTAAGGCGGCGCGATTGGACATAGAATTGAAGCGAGAAATCAATGGTATTTAGAAAAGATTGAAATTGAGAGAGAATCGCCCGCTGTTCGTCGGTAGATTTGAGGGCAAAGTTGATTGATGAAGCCAGCAAGATCATGCACATGCGGCCGTCCTTTAAGATCACCACATTTTCTCTAATGTCGCGGATCGGCACGAATTCTTGTGTGGATGGGTTTTTGGTAGGCATAGAACTCGTCTAAATAATAACACGGGGTATTAAAATACTTTTGTATTTATTTTTTAAACGAGTCGCTCACTGTTTCTTTTGTAAGGCTTGCAATTCAAGTCGTCGCGAAAGCGATGATATGCTACCACTCGGTTTTTGCATTGGTTTTGGTGCAGGAGACGCACTTTGAATGACGGTAGAAGTCGATTCAACTGCCTCACGACTCTGGTAGACCATCTCTGATTTTTTTCGCCACCTGTAGAGCCGGTGTCGTTTGTAGAATTGTACGGCTGATTCCAAAAAAAGTATGAATGGTCGGTTATTTACCGGATAGAAAGCCAGCAGTACCGCCAAACCACCGATCGGCAGTCCGATTAAAATAAAAAGGAAAAAAGGTAGAAACAAATATGCTACTACCGCCGCGCCAAAACCACCAGCTAAATACACGAATTGTCGCCAAGTAAACGGACCAAAGATCTTGTCCTCTACCTCGATGAATTGAGGTACTTCAAAGCGCATACGATATATAACTGCATTATACATCAGACTAAAGTCAAAAGCTGGAAACAACGTTCACTCGGTTGTTACCTCTTCAATAGATCATCTTGCGATGAACTTCTGACAATCGGTTCCTCTTTGGAATTAGTGAGACCCTCTTCAACTGGTTTTTTGTAGCCATAACCGTGAATTCGTTCAATGTCACTAGACATAGTGCGTAGTTGGCGTAATGCATCAGATGAGGGTGGGGTAAATGGTTCGGTAGAAGCGGCTGGTGTTACCTGTGCTTCTGAAGACGCTTTCTTAGGTTGATTTTTACTAGCCTCGTCTACATGATTTAGTACTTCTTCTATGTCCTCAAATACTAATGAGTACAGCTCTTCATAAATAGATTGTGCAATATTTTTTTCAATTTCAAGAGATTCTCCAATACGCTCGACTAGTCCTTGTAGAGGAAGGAATAGAAAAAGAATCAGTATCACTTCGTTGTTGAGCAGCATTTTCTGTTCTTCTGAAAGCCCAAAGCGTTCTTGTAGGACTATTAGCAAGGCATCAAGAACGCCATTATCAATAACCTCAGTCAATTCTGGCGGCAGGTTTTGCCGGCGTTCTCTAAATAACTGTGCTATATCGATGTCTTGTGTGGTTTCCATATTAATTTAACCATCCTTTTTAGTCGACTCCTTAATCGCGTCTACGACGGCGCTGCTATTTTTTTCTTCTTTAGTTTTCTTAATCTCTTTGTCGTACTGTTTTCTAATCGCTTCTCCAGCTGAGCGGTCTTGGTCAATCGATCGACCAGCTCCTAAGACCCAACTTCCCCACCAATTGCTAGACTCAAGGGTACTTGCGTAACCGCCAGCATCTTTGTTTTTAGCTCGAGCTTCTTTCTTTAGAGTCTTGATTTCTTTTTCAGCCTCTATTATTGCTTTGGCAATTTCTTTCTTTCTCTCATCCGTTACACCTTCTTCTTTAAATTGACTATTTAACGCCTTGATTTCAGCTTTTTTAGATTCCAGCTTTGTGTTTGACTCTAAGACAGCGTTTTCCGCGGCCGCCGATCCGATTTGTCGACGGTTCTTTTCCCGTGCCAGATTTTCCCTTGCAGTTTTGAGTTGGTCTTCAGTCTCGTTTATTCTTCTTTGTTCCGCTGCTTTAGCAGCATCTCCTACAGCTCCTTCTTTACTCAAGCGTAGAGCCTTGATTTTTGATTCAAGTGCAGATACTTCCTTATCATATGTCTTTACTTGAGTATCGCCATCTCCCACCTCGCCCAAACTCTTAGCAAAGGCCTTTTCTTGTTTTTCAATCTCCTCTCTCCTAGTCTTGTAGCCACCTTTCTTGCCCTCGCCGATGCCAAGATTTTTACCAACATCCCCTACTTGCCGAGCATCAAAACTACTGTCTCCAATAAATCGTGAACCTCTAAGAGTAGCTCTAGCCAAACTGCCGCTAATACCCTTCTTACTTGCGGCGTCTAATAAGGTGTCACTATCTGCTGCCGCTTGACCAACTCGACCCACAGTATTTCTACCCAGACGAGCGGCCATGCCGGCAGTGGCGCCACCAGCAAAAACTTGGGCTCGACTGCGCGCACCTTTAAGAAAATTCATCGACACATTAGCCCCCGCCACACCAATTTTTTGCGATACAATGATTGAGGCGATCATAAAACCGATCGCGAGCACTATGTACACCATGAGAGTCCATTGACCATCAGTGGTCACCCCTTCAGCTGATAGTGCGCCAGCCACAGTAGTGCCGCTTGGCATCATGCCGCTGGTCTGCATGAGATGGAGTGTATACAAAGATATGTAGAGCATGAATAGATAGACCGGCGCAAAAAAGCAGTAGCGCAGGAATTTCTGCCACCAATCGCTGGCGTAACTCTGAAACTTTGGGAAGATCCAACCAAGGAACATTACCGGAGAGAACATCATAAACAGAACCAAGGCGATAAAGCGCGCTGTCAGCATCAGTGCTCCCATCGCAAACACCATGCCGGTAATAATCATAAAAAGCATCACCACGATCGAGTACCCGATCACTCCGACGATATTATCTAAGCTAGCGGGTACGGCATATGTCTGGAGGGCCATCAATTCCATAAAAGCTCCCACTACGCCGGTGCTTTGGAAGCCTGAACTACCAACAGTAACAGAGTAGGCACCGCTGGTAAGGCCTGAGAGAGCGACGTTATATATCTGAACCGCCGCTATGTTAGAGAAGTCGACAATCACTTTGGCTATCAACAAACTGAAGTTGATAAGGAGCGCGGCCAAAATAAGAAGTCCAAGGGTATTGCGAGCACCAGAGTCGTCTGAATCCCAGATGATCTTTAGTCCGATATAGATGAGGCCGAAAATAAAGAACATGTTGAGTATGTCACGCACGATAGTCCAGATGTTGTCCACGGCCACTCCGACGTTGCCACTCATCCACTCCCCCATATCGAGAACGAACCATTGCATGGCGCCATCAAGCAGACTGCCACCAGCAAAAACAATCATGCCGCCAATACCAATGGCCGCATCGTAGATAAGTAGATGAGGGTTGGTCCATCGGCTAGCGGTAGCGATGGATTCTGCGGGAGCGGCCGGTGTAGTTTGTGCGTAGGCCGTATCCCCTAGCGTCCAGAATGTTAGTACCAACACCACTAACAAAAGCAGATGGCGATGAGAAACTATGATGTTGGTAAAGCGGGTTAACATATTTAGTAGATTTATCATCGGCCGTCCTCGGTATCAGGTAACGAAGTAGGTACATCAAATATATCCTGGCACCGATTGATTTCGCCACTGATCTCTCTCTGGAATTCGTCCAGACGAGGATTAAGGTCCAATTCAATCATGAGTTGGTACTGAGTGGCGGTGAGATTTCTTGAGAACATACCGCTTTGTTCGAGAGCCACATATTCGTCAGCCACCTGCATGCGAGCGTCGCTGGTAGATGCGGCCAGGAATCGTGTGTTTAAGGCATTGAGTTGATCGATAAGAAGAACGGTCTGATTGCGGTTGGCGGAGGTGTTTGCCAGCATTTCACTCAGGCGAGATGGTATTGAGACATTAAAGCAACCAGGGTATGAGGATCGACCAGAACTTGCCAAACCGACAGCGTTACTGATTCTGCTAATGATCGAATTCTCAAGCGCCAGCACCTGATTTTCTTTATCCAGCGCCGCTCGGATCGGGTTGCTTCGGCTCAGGTTTCCAACTCCCTCACTTTCGATCGCTTCTAAGTAAGAAAGGTTGGTGCGAGCGGCACCGACATCGTCAGGCGAAGAAGCGAAAGTTCGCTCGGTATAGCGGCTACCGCTACCTCCCCCGAGGCCGAGGAGTCCAAACGCGCCGGTAATAGCTTGTTTCGCCAGCTGAGCAAAGAGAGCACCCAAGACCTCGTTTACTTCATCAGCAGTGATCAAGGCGTCAGTTGGAGCGCCAAGGGCTTTATTTAAGCTGTTTGCGATCGTTGTACCGGGAGTAGTGATGGTGCAGTTAGTCTCGCGGCCGGTGCGCACGTCGGTATCGCTGCAGACTTTAAAGGAAAGGAAACCATCTCCCCAGTCTAAGAGTTTGAGCTCTTGCCCTTGGGCATTGACGATCCGTGCCTGCAGAGCTGCTTCGGCTTCAAAATAGGCACCAATCGGGCTGTTGCTTGGATTTTGTGTCAGTTCTAACCAGCCAGCCCAACCTCCTTCAGAGAAACTGCCATAGAGAAAATTCTCAATATTGCTGGCTACGTCTGAGAGTCGACAAGCCGCTTGATAGTCGTTGGAGCTTGTTCGGTACGACATATCGAGTGCAATTCGGACATCAAGTGCAAAGGGGCTACACAGTCCGCGTAAGGCTTCGTTGCCATAGATAAATTGACCGGCGGTTTGGTCAGCAATGTCGAGGAGAAAACCTTCCAGATCGGTTATAAAAGCCGGACTGCCTCGGAAGCCAGAGTTTATCCAGTTGATGATACTCTGGGTCATTGTTTGCACTGCTACCTTGCCGAGAGTGAAGAAGACCGCATCCATCACTCCTTCCTTATTAATGAGAGCGGCGTTACTGACGGCGCTGATTGTGTTCTGAGCTACGTTTTGGATTTGAGTAATTTCAGTCGCAAACCCGCCACCAAACTGGGCTCGAGCCTCTTTCGCTTCAAACATGTACACCAGCGGCGCCATTGCCAAGAGAACTCCCAGAATAAAACTGATAGTTCGATGGAGTATGTGTTTGTTAAAAATCAGTGTCATAGGCGTCACCTTAAAAACCATCCGGTTAGACTATAGGCCGGTTCATTCGGACCAAACGTTACTCCACCTTCAAGTTTAAGTCGGTCATACAGGTTAATTAGGGCCGCCGACATGCCAATAGCGTCTTCCTCGTAGCGCTTGAGGCGGATGAGGGCTGAAATTGGGTCTTCATAAGCGTTTCGCATTGCCTCAATATCGATGGCGAGTGCGTTGAAAGTATTTATAATATCCAAATGCTCCCCCACGTATTGGCTCGGAACGCGAAGCGCTAGCATGTCGCGCACCATGCCGTCATAGGAGTCGACCAGTGGCTGTAGACGATCGAGTTCGTCTGGGTCGTTGTTGCGCATCGCTCGACCCAGTATGACGAGCTCGCTATCACCTTGCGCCGCATAACGATTTAAAATAACAGCCACCGCGTTTCCGTAGGTCTTTAGGGCCGCAGGCTGGTTGTCTTCACCTAGTGTGATATGAGCGATGGTGAATAGTTCATCAGTAGCTTTGTCGGCCAAAAGACCGCTTGAACGCTCGATTAGTTCTTCTTCGGTGACGCCAAATACCCCGTACCCTTTACTGCGCACATAGTTTTCAAAGAAAGCCACTCCAAATTCTTCAGTCAGTGTGGAGGGAGCGTACTCATAGTTTTCATCTTCTCCGGGTAGCATCAATGGTGAGGTGCTCTGAAGCGCTTCTTGCCAGTCGGGGATGCCGTTGTTGTTTCTATCCACAACGTCTATAAAAGAACGTTCGGGTGCGGCTGTTACCAACAGCGCTGCTTGTTTGCTTTCGGCATTCACAGATTGCTTTAGAAAGAGCGAACCGCTTACCAACACGGCACCTGCCAAAAAGGCCACCCCGATTCTCTTTTGAGCGGTTGTCATAACTCACATACAGTATATCAGGCACGCGCCGCCGAAATTCGTGCGCTTGGGATAAGTTGTGATTAGCGTGTGTACAAAACCGGTATAACCTGTGTTCAGTCTGTTAGTTTTCGATTGTTTTCAGTATTGATGCCAACCTAAGCCAGTTAGACAAGGGTACATCTTCAGCTCGAATGGTTGGGGGTAGTCCCACAGTGGAAAAGATGTTGATAAGTTTTTCTCGATCATATTGGGCGCTCAAATTACCCAATAGTTGCTTTCTTTTCTGGCCAAATCCCATGTGTAGCAGGTTGAAAAAGTATTCTTCATCGATACCAGAGAGACGTTCTTTGTTTATGTTATAGATGGCGATGATTCCGGAATCAACTTGGGGCGGCGGCGCAAAATGTCCTCTTCCGACCGTTTTTATATATGACGGATCCCCATAGACTTTCACCGACAGCGATAGTAAGGATTCTTTTTCGCCCCGTTCTACCTGACTGGCGATACGTTTTGCCACCTCTTTTTGCACAAGGAAGACGATGGTGTTTGGTTGAGTGTCTGAAGAAAGTAGGGACCGAAACAATAATCCGGATAAATAATAGGGTATGTTGGCGACCGCTTTGTATGTACCATTTTTCAGACCAAGAGCTGACGGGTTGAGTTCTCTGGCGTCAGCATGATGAACAACAAGTTGCTCGTCCTCAAGTTCTTTAGGAAAGCGTTCTTGAAGTGAGTCGATAGCTCTTTTGTCAGCCTCGACCGCAATCACTTGGGCTCCTCGAGCCAATAATTCATGAGTCAAAACGCCGGTACCCGGACCGATTTCAAGTACAGTCTCCCCTTTTTTGACTTGGGCGGCATCGCACATCCATTTAGGGACGATGTCGCTCGTTAGAAAGTTTTGTCCCAGCGATTTTTTAGTCACAAAGTCTGACATATATATGTAGTGTATAGAAAAAATGGAAAGTATAAATCTGGCTACGGAATCGTAGTCCCATTCTAGTCGAGCCAAATGGTTCTTTCAAAACCGCTTTCAGCGGGAGCACCGAAGGTGCCCCCGCTCTCAAGATATTGCGCATCTATATCGGAAAGAAATGATGAAGGCACGTTTACACGTTGGCTGCCAAAGATTGTTCTGGTGTGCGCGTAGGTCAGGAATACTTTTTTGCCGGCCCGAGTAAGGGCAACGTAAAACAATCTTCGCTCTTCTTCAAGATCGGTATCTTCCTGATCAAGGCGCTCATGCGGGAATAGGCCTTCTTCTAGTCCGGCGATAAAAACATACGGGAACTCGAGTCCTTTGGCCGCGTGCACGGTCATCAGACGAACAGCGTCGAGTTCTTCTTTCGCTTTGAGTTCGTCTTGATCACTCGCTAGGGCGGCATTCTCAAGGAGAGCTTCTGCCGCTTCTTCCGGAGAAAGTTCGTCATAGCGTGTTGCCAGCGTGATCAATTCCCCAATGTTCTCGAGCCTCATCAGGTCATCTTCGGTACCGCTTTTTTTTAATTCTGCTTCAATACCGGTCCGCTTCAATATAAAACGCAATGTCTCTGATAATTTTTCTGTCCGCGCAGTGTTCGCGATGTCAGACATGATCTGGTCAAATCGAGATACTTTTTCAAGCGTAGCTCCTTTTAATTCTTCTCGTTTGCCCTCGATGATTTTAAGCAGGGTTACTTTTCCAATGCCCCGCGCCGGCTCATTCACTACTCGAGCCAAATCGACGGTGCTGTCAGGGTTGAGGGCTAATCTGAGATAAGAAAGAATATCTTTGACCTCTTTCCGTTCGAAGAATTTTACCCCAAGCAATTGGTACGGGATTTCATAGTTCAAAAAAGCTTCCTCAAGTGCTCGCGACTGAAAGTTGGTCCGATAGAGAACGGCAATTTGAGAAGGTAGAGCGCCTTCATCGAGTAATGTTTGAGCGGTGCGAGCAATATACTCCGCTTCATCAGCTCCGCTTATGGCCGCGTACAGAGACATTTTTTCACCTTCGTGATTTTGTGTGAACACTGTTTTCGGTACGCGGTTTCGATTTTTTTCAATGATACTGTTAGAAACCGCAATGATGGTTTTGGTGGAACGATAATTCTCTTCCAGCAGAATTGTCTTGGCTCCCGGAAAATGTTTTTCAAACTGGAGGACGTTTTTTATGTCTGCTCCACGCCACGAATAGATATTTTGGTCTATGTCTCCAACGACGCAAATATTTTGCTTAGAGCCAGCAAGCAAGCGAGCAATCTCGAATTGAACTTTATTTGTATCTTGGTACTCATCTACATGTATGTAACGATGTCGATTTTGTAAAAGGTCGCGTATGACCGGATAGGCTTGCAGAAGCGACAGTGTTTTCAAAAGCAAATCATCAAAATCAAGAGCTTGCTCGGTACGGAGGATCTTTTCATATTCTTCCCACACCTCAGAAGCCACTTTCTCTGGATATGAGTTGGCGGTATCGGCAAAATCGTCCCGTGACATTGCGTCGCCTTTAGCTCGGGATATCATTGAGAGTATTCGTCTCGGTTCAAATTGTTTCGGGTTATATCCCCTGCTCTCGAGAGCCTTTTTAATAGCCCGGAGACTATCGGCTCGATCATAAATCGTGAAGTGTCGACGTAGATTGAGGGTTTCGTGATGTTCTCGCAAGATGCGTGTTCCAAGTGAATGGAAGGTTGCTACAACGGGCCAGGTGTCGAGTCCTGCCCGCGCCGCGCTTTGGTTTGTGCGTATCAACCCCGTCACTCGTTCGCGCATTTCGCTTGCTGCCTTGTTGGTAAACGTAACAGCCAGTATGTGGTGAGGCGCCACTCCTTGGTTTATCAAGTGAACTATTCTATGGGTGATGACTTTAGTTTTACCAGAACCAGCTCCGGCAAGAACGAGAAGTGGACCTTCAGTGGTGAGAACGGCTTCTCTCTGCGGTTCATTCAGTTCGTCCAAGTAGCTTGGTGTCACCATAATTTCAGCATCACTATAACACGAACAAGAGAAGTAAAGTGTTCATCCGGAAATCTCTTTCTAGGTTGGGTTTATTTTTATAAAATAAGTATTCTCATTAGTCAATATCAAAAAATACGGCTTCAGGTTAAGGCGCTTTTATGTTGCTCCATACTATGTCAGCCGGAGTGTGTAAGGTCAATTGACCCCCTTAGTCAGTCTAGTATCATATCTCTCATACCGATTTTCGGTACACAGAGAACCAACAGAGTTCTTGTGTTTGATTGAAATACTGTCTACGGAAGCAAGCGGGCGGTGAGTCCATAAACAACGCTTATAAAACCCAACTCAGAAGACGTTGAACCCTTGCCGAAACGAGCGAGAAGGTCTGATCAACTGACATACAGTCAAATAGGACACGCCAATTACACGAGGCGTTCTTTGGAAGTAGTTCCATTGATACTTTTGCTTTTGATTCCTCTTTCCGTTCATGCCGGTTTTTTCCAAAAGCTGACTAATTTGTTTCAGCCGGAGATGGTCGTGGCTGACTCTAAAGACACATTTGGTTCTGATGCCCTTTCAGTACCACTCCTTAATTCCAACCAAAATCCAAACCCGGCCGGTACTGGCGGCGGTGACATTTTATATTCCGAAGGCGTTTTACTCTCAAACAGGCCAGTCGGCGCTGAAGCAGTGGCTTCTTCTCGGCAAAACAACACTGGTGAGATCAGTGTCTACGTAGTGCGTGAAGGCGATACACTGTCTCAAATTGCGGAAATGTACGGGGTCAATGCAAACACTATTTTGTGGGCCAACGATCTTACGAATGCAAACGGTATTCAGCCCGGTCAAACCTTGGTTATATTGCCGGTCGCGGGCGTTCAGCATACGGTTAAAACTGGAGAGACCTTGGCTTCGATTGTGAAAAAATATGATGCTGACATGGATGAAGTGCTCGACTACAACAACCTTACGGAAGGTGCAGAGCTAACGGCGGGTGACGAGATTATTATTCCAGGCGGTACGATTAAGACTGTGACCCCGGTTCAGTCCTCTGGTGGAGTGTCGGCTGGTCCAGGTGGGGGCTGGCTTGCTCACCCGATGCCGGGTGCACAGCGTTCGCAAGGCATACATGGCTATAACGCAGTTGACTTCGCGCGTATGCCAACCGGCACAACTATTCGTGCCGCCGCGGCTGGAACAGTAATCGTAGCGCGTTCAGGTGGTTGGAATGGTGGTTACGGAAACTACGTGGTAATCAAGCATGACAATGGTGTGCAAACTCTCTATGCTCACCTTAATTCAGTTGAGGTTTCTTCCGGTCAGGCAGTATCGCAAGGTGAGCGTCTAGGTGGCGTGGGAACGACGGGACAGTCAACTGGAGTCCACCTTCACTTTGAAGTCCGCGGCGGCACAAATCCGTTTTGAGCGAACTGCTGCGTTGCGCGTCGGTAAAATAGTGTTCACCGTATGTTAAATACGGCTCAAACTATTTTCCTTGCGCGCCTTGCATTTCATCTCAAAACGGATTTGTGCGCATAGTCTTATCTTGCTATAACTACACTCGATTTTTGCCGTTTTCTCACACGCACGTCTGCATCAAAAAATCTGAGTGGTATTTAGTATAAAAATAAGACAACAGGCGGCCAGAATTTCCAGCCGCCCGTAAGGCGCAAGGACGTTCATCTAAACGCCGACAGCGCAAGAGCTACCCCAAGACAGAAGCGATGTCGCCTCTGCCTAGCTCGCCAAAGTCTCAGGCGCCAACCGCCATAGAGGCGAGCGTTGATCTCTTCTCGACTGACAAGCGTCACTGGCCACCCGTCGATCTTGGCTCGTTGGCTGAGGTGGTCAGGATCCTCGCAATCCCCAGACGTCCTTGGGAAGAGGGCCGATCCAGGCCGAGTGTTTCTGAGCCGCCTGAGCAGCTGTTGACGCCAGGTTTCGGGTTGGTCAGGAATCGGGTGTTTGTTCATCCACGACCGCTCCCTTTCTAGCTGTCTCTGTGTAAGCACGAGAACCTCCTTTCTATCTTTTTCTATACTAACATTCTAAAGTCTGACGCGGTACTGCAGCGCCTCTAGCAAGTGCGGTGTCTCGATATCTTCTTTATTATCTAAGTCAGCAATCGTGCGGGCAACTTTTATGACACGGTGGTAACTGCGAGGCGATAAATTCAGACGAACAGCGGATGTCCGCAGTAGGTCGTTGACTTCACTGGTGAGCGTTATGGTTTCCTCGATGTCGCGAGCAGACATCTCTGCGTTTGAGGATACGCCGCGGTTAGAAAGGCGCGCGAGCTGGAGCTCGCGCGCCTTTACGATCCGCTCTCTCGCCGCTTTTGTTTCATCAGTGCCGCTACGTTTTTCCTCCAGAGTCTCGTATGAAACATGCGGTACTTCAAGCCATAAGTCGATACGATCAAGAATCGGTCCCGAGATTTTTCCTTTGTAGGTCTCAAGCATGGCGGCGGCGTAATCACTGGTACCATCTTCACTACCTCGATAGGGGTTCATGGCCGCTACCAAAATGAAGTCAGCCGGAAACAGTGCTGTTCCCTGCACTCGAGAAATTGAGACCACTCGATCCTCAAGCGGTTGGCGCAAAGCATCGATCGCGCGCCTTTCGAACTCGGGAAACTCATCAGCAAACAAGACACCTTTGTGTGCGAGGGTAACTTCTCCGGGTCGAGGATTCGCCCCACCGCCAACCAAGCTCGTATAACTGGCGGTGTGATGCGGACTGCGAAACGGTGGTCGTGAAGAGATCCCGGAAAGGGTGCCCGCAACTGAATGAATCATAGTGACCGCCAGAGCTTCTTCTCGAGACAGGGGTGGCAAAAGACTTTGAAACGCTCGAGCCAACATGGTTTTTCCGGTCCCGGGCGGCCCAACCAAAATCACATTGTGCCGCCCGGCCGCCGCAATCAGAAGGCCGCGCTTAGCACTTTCTTGGCCTCGTATATCTTCCAGTCGTACCGCCCCACTTGTCCAATCGTCCGAAATTTCGGTCGTCGGCTGAGCCAAAAGGCGGCGATGACTTTCTTTCGAAGTGTCTATATGGTTGGTGACTTCAAGGAG
>CAZSDR010000008.1:0-12363 GCA_964605695.1 uncultured Candidatus Saccharibacteria bacterium
CTGAATACAACCGATTCTTGTTTATGTTAGAATAATCTCATTAAGACTCATGACAACCATGTATAAACTTATATTTTTAATTGTGGCCATCGCTCTGTTGACGCTTGGGGCGTTTGCGTATATTTCTCTCCAAGAACGAGATTATCTTGGCGGTACTATGGTAGAAGTATCAGGAACTGTGAGTTATAACGAGCGAATTGCTCTGCCTTCAGGAAGCGTCCTTGAAGTGGAATTGCGAGATGTGTCGAGAATGGATATTCCAGCTGTGACATTGTCCCAATATGAAAAAACTACCAGCGGAGAAAATATCCCACTGCCGTTCTCTGTTCGTTACGATTCTTCGGCTATCAGCGAAACGGGTCAGTACGCCATTTTTGCGCGCATACTCGTTGATGGTCAGCCGCGCTGGATCACCGACACTAATCACGCTGTTGTCTTGAATGGAGAACCGGTAAAAGATGTGGAGGTGGTACTGGCGATGACGTATGATTCTGAAGAGGGTAATTCAGCCACAACCGAACTCAGTGGTACAGCTTGGATTTGGCGAGGAACCATGGCGGCTGACGGCTCCACGGTGGAGCCGGAGGACGACTCTTTCGTTCTCTCTTTTGCCGGTAGTCAGGTTATGAGCACGACTGATTGTAACTCTATGTCCGGAGCATATATTATCTCTGGAGGCACTATCAGTTTCTCGGCATTTGTCTCTACACTGATGTTCTGCGAAGGTTCGCTTGAAGGGCCTTACGCGGCCACTCTTTCAACCGTTGAGCAATTCGCGATTGATGGTGAGGAGCTTCGTCTTACTACCGGAGACGGCAGTGTTATGTTGTTCACAAAAACCACGCCGACCACACCGGCGACACCAAGCCTAGTACCTGACATTTCTGTCAGTTCTATGTAATAATTATTGAGTATATTAATTAAGACACCCAAATCATGCGTAGTCCAATGCAGTTGTTGCAGGATTCGGTAGAGATCTTCAAAAAGAATCCAAAGTTGTTCGTGAGCATATATGCCGTACTGGCTCTGGTATCTTTTATTCAAGAAGCTGTCCTAGATAAGGGAAATGATCCTCTGATGGCTTCGATTTTCTCGGTACTTACTGTTGTCGTATCGATTTTTGTAACGCTTGCCATACTTCGCGCTCTTACTAATCCGGAGAGCATGACATTTCAAGAAGCATTTGCGGGATCCAAAGCTTTGGCTTGGCCATACTTCCTCGTCATGATCATGATGATTGTCGCTGTACTTCTTGGATTTGTGCTTTTGATCATTCCTGGCATCATTTTTTATGTCTGGTTTGTAATGTCGCCACTAGTAGTAGTGTTTGAAGGGAAGAAAGGGGTTGAGGCTCTTAAGGCAAGTAAAGCTTACGTGGAAGGGCACTTCTTTGACGTATTTGGTCGCTATCTGTTTCTCATTATTCCGGCCATTATAGTCAGTATACTCGTTGCGGTTACAGGCAGCATACTCTATGCGATAACAGGTAGTACACTACTGGCGTATAATTTGCTTTCTCTCGCCATGGCCTCAGTCGTAGTTCCTATCTGTATCGGCTATTCGTATCTTTTGTACCTAGATCTGAAGAATTTAAAAACGCAAGCGTCGTATACGACCGAACCCGCACCAGCTACTCCGGAAGCAAACAGTACCCCAACCACAGTAACTATCCAATAACTCACTATGTCAAAGACAAATATAATTATTACCGTTCTCTTGGCACTGGCCGTACTTCTTGTCGTATTTGTCCAGTTCGTTAAAGCGCCGACGGTAGAGGAGGAAGTGGTGGAAACCCCTGCGGAGGTTATCGAAGACGAATCCCTCAGTTCCACCTATAAAGATTTGATTCGAGTCGATACGCCTCTACCGGGTTCATCGGTGTCTTCACCACTTCTAATTACCGGAGAAGCGCGCGGAATGTGGTATTTCGAGGCTAGTTTTCCGATTGTAGTAGTTAATTGGGATGGTCTGATTATCGGTGAGGGCTACGCAACCGCGCTTGATGACTGGATGACTGAGGAGTACGTACCGTTTTCAGCTACGATTGTGTTTGATGCCGATACTTCTGTCTCCGATCGCGGATCAATCATTCTGCAAAAAAGCAATGCTTCCGGTTTACCGGAACATGATGACGCTTTTGAGTACGTAGTGAAGCTTGTAGAGTAGAGAAAAACAAAACAGCCCGCTCCCGAAGGGAGCGGGCTGTTTTGTTTTTCAGTGATGGTGAGCGTGTTCTTCTACACCTTTTGAGACACCGTATGTTCCAAAATACCAAGCCGCGAGCGCAGTAGTAAGAGGAACCGCCAGCACAATGCCGATTGAGCCGATCATAATACGAGCCAACTCAACCGCCACCAGTTCTTGGTTGAGTGTCATAGTGAGATTTGTCTCGGCGCGAGCTAAGAGTAGGATGAGCGGCAAAGAAACACCGACATAGGCAAGCGCTAGGGTATTCACTAGTGAAGCGACATGATCGCGACCGACCTTTAATGCACGACGATAGAGTTCAAAAGGACCAAAATTGTCATTGGCACGCTTTAATTCCGCCACCACCGAAGCTTGAGTGATTGATACGTCGTCTAAGACACCCAGCATGCCGATGATGATACTACCAAGAAGCAGTCCCGCAAAATCGAGCTGCCCGCCGGTTGCGAAATTAAGAAAGATAGCTTCGTCAGAACTAAAACCGGAAAAACGTAACGCCGTTACAAAAATATAGGCAATAATACAGGTCAAAGCAACCGCCCCAAAGGTACCGAGTGCGGAAGTGGTAGAAAGAGCATTTCTGCCGTGAGTACCGAATAAAACGATGGCTAAAATAACGCCGGAGATAACGAATGAGGTGAGGGCTGGGTCGTATCCGGCCAGGAGCGCTGGAACCAGTACAAAAATAATGGCGGCGATGGACAAAAGTAGGCATCCGAGCGCGCGCAGGCCCTGCCATCGTGAGAGCCAGACAATCAAACCAACAAAAAGTATGGCGAGTAACACCAATTCTGATCGACGATCCACATCTTTCATGATGAAGTATTCACGCCCATTTATATCAATTCGTCGGTCTACAAATATATCGTCACCAGCCTTAAGTGGTGCAAATTCGTGCGTAAAAGTGACGGTTTCTCCGGCTCGTGAACCAGAAAGGAGTCGAGCCGATATTTCTTGTATGGTTACGGTGGTATCAAGGCCGGGCAACTCACTTGTTTCAGTGGAGATAACCTCAACTACTACTGCCGACAATGTTTCCTGATACTCTTCGTGCACGGTGGCTTGCGCCAATACGATTACAGGCGCTGACACATACACCACCAGCGCCAGAGTAGCTACGTATCTTAAGAGCATACTTTGCATAGTCCGTAAAAAGTTACTTCGTGATCAGTTACTGTAGAAAAAGAGTGTTTTTGAGGAATAGTCGGAGCAAAGCAGGGAAGGTGTTCGGTTCTTCCACAGGTGGTACAAATAAGGTGATGATGGTGTCCGTGTGCGATAGCGAAGCGAGATTCACCACCAGCTCCGGAGATTTCCTCAGCCAGACCCTCTTCAAGAAGCATTGCTATTGTGCGGTAAACAGTCGTCTCGTCAGCTTCCAGTTTCGCGGCGAGTTCCATAACTGTTTGCGGCTTTTCCTGTTTTATTAAGGAGTCAATAATTGCTACTCGCGCCTCAGTGACGCGGTATCCACGCTGCCTCAAAATAGCTATAGGATTTTCCGTCTCGTGTTTCATAAGAAAGGATACAATACCTTATTGCAAGTTATTTGCAATAAGGTATACTGGAAGCTAATACTTTAATTATAACACGTATTATATGGATATATTTTTAGCCACAGTTGCTGTCGCCTTGTTGTCATTAATCGGTGTACTTATCTTCGGCACACAAGGAAGAATGACAGGGACTCGTCGGTATATTGTGCCGTTTGCGATCGGTACCTTTCTTGGAGTAATCTTTTTAGAACTTATTCCTGAGACACTTCATGCTTCTCCGTCGGGAGTGTTTGCCATCGTGGGAGGTTTTCTGGGTTTTTATGCTCTGTCTCATATACTGCACACATATCACCACCATCATCATTCTCATGAGCAGGGACACACTGATGATCCTTGCCATGAATCAAAAGCCGGAGCGACTCTACTTCTCACCGGAGACGCCATTCATAATTTCACTGACGGTATTGTGATTACTTCGGCTTTTCTTATCAATCCCGTGGTCGGTTGGTTGACCACGCTTGGCGTTGCGCTTCATGAGGTTCCGCAGGAAATTGCTGAATTCGGAGTGTTACGACATGCGGGTTTCTCGGTCAAAGAAGCAGCCTTTTGGAACTTGATTTCTGCCTCGTCGGTTGTAATCGGGGGCATGATGACTCTGGTGCTCGCGGAAGTCTTAGGAGATTATCTGTGGGTCTTGCTGGGTGTAGCGGCTGGTAATCTATTGTTTGTTGCGATGTCTGATTTGATACCAGATGTGGCTGAAAATACTCGCCGCCATGGTCGATTTGTACAATCCTTTCTCGCTACGATAGCTGGCTTCCTGATTATAGCCACGCTTATCGCTATTTCTCATGAGAAATTGCTTCCTGAGCACGATCATAATGAAGAAATGCATGTCGATCATGACCATGAAGAAGAAGATCACTATCACGACGAACACGAGTTTGCCTCTTAAGAATCAATACGTTACACTACGTTATTATTGCCTTAAGTTCACGATTAATGTTTGCAAAACACTTCTGGAAAATTATTGGTCTGACAGCGATTGTACTGATTGGTGGCGCTTTCGCTTATTCACACTATGTAGGTAAAAGCGCCAATGAAGGGATCACCTTTGAACCGCATATAAAAATAAACCAAGACGCTCCAGTAACACTGACTGAATATAGCGACTTTGAATGTCCAGCCTGCGCGCAGTTTGCGCCAATCGTGGCCGACATTATTGAAACCTATCAAGCAGATGTAAAATTAGAGTATAAACATTTTCCATTAATCGCGATTCATCCAAACGCAGTTCTAGCCGCCAGAGCGGCAGAGGCAGCCGGCCAGCAAGGACAGTTTTGGCAAATGCACGATGTGCTATTTGAAAATCAGCAGACCTGGTCCAATAGCCCAAATCCAAGATCTCAGTTCGCTGAATACGCCAAACAACTTGGTCTAGACGAGTCTCTCTTTGCTCGCCATATGCGAGCGTCCGTCATCACCGATAAAATCATGGCCGAATACGAGGAAGCGCGAGAACTTAATCTTTCTGGTACGCCGTCCTTTTTCCTGAATGGACAGAAAATGTCTTTCACTACCTTCGAAGAGTTCTTAAACCAAATTGAAGAGGCGGTAGCAGAAGCTAAAGGTACTACTACTGAAGCACTTTTGGGTACGGAAACTGAGGCGGAACTTGACATAGAGTAAGTAATGAAGTCAATCTAAAAGCTGTCTAAAAATTATCTTGCCATCCCCTGACCGTTGTGTATACTTCTCCGGTGGCAAAAGCCATATGATTTAGAAGCTTATTAAACTAAAATCATAAACATGACTACAGCTACAGATACAACTTTTGACGTAATTTTGGCTGAGGACGAAGTAGAAGAAGGGACTCCAGAGGAAGAGACTCCAGAAAACACTGACGGCGAAATGGCCGAAGGTGATGATGAGGAGGATGGGGAGGAAGAGACTACTGAATAAGTTACTCACTACACTCACAAAAAACAGCCGGCAAAGCTGGCTGTTTTTTGTTATGTACTCACAAGACAGCTTTTTAAAAAGTAAGTTATACTGTTATTAATGATTAGAACGCGTGATTTTCTGATTTTCGTAGTCGTTGTTTGTTTCCTTTTGTCCGCCATTGGTCTTACGATTGTCACCGACTCTGCCGTTTTGGCTCGCAATGAGATGTTTGTGCCGACACAGAGCGACTCTAATGGTCAAGTCTTTGTCGCTGAAGCACCGGAACGAACCATTGATCGACCGGGCATTATTGCTCGTCTGCGAGAAAAGATTGGCGATATTTCATCGTTGGCTGCCGTTGCAGAAACAACCGAGCCGACGGTTGAAGATACTGTTGTTGTTTCTGATACAGAGCCAGTTAGGGTAACTGCTCTTCGTTGCCCGTATGTTGATAATGGACAAATGACAGCTCTCAGCTGGCCTTCGAGTAATATAGAGATCATGACTGCTGAAGGCGCACGCGCTGTAGTGGCGAATGATGGCTTGATCGTGCGCCCCTTGATACAACTTCCGTTATCGCCAGCGATGTCTAATTCTCCTGCCTGCCTTGATTCAGAGATTATCGGAGTGACACCAAGTGGCGGTCTGATTTTCAATACTGACGCTGTCTTGTATGCGAATGTGCCATCCACAAGTTTGATCGGGTATGCTCGCGATGGTTTTCCTATCTACGGCGCCTATAGTGGGTCTACAGACGAATGCGGCGGTTATGAGATAGGTGGACAGTACCGTTATAGTCTAAGTGCAGACAGGAATTTCTTGATCGGTTGTTTTAAAGCCACTCCGCAACCTTTCTCTATTTAGAACATGTCTAAAAGACCCATCTACTTTGTTGCCCACGTCTCTCAAACCCTCATCGTACGACAAGTATGCGTCGGGTTTTCGTTCCTCGGCGCCTCGTATCTGGGGCTTTTAGACATGTTCTAGGCTTCGATATGGCAACTTTAATTTTTGACATTGAGACGGTAGGCGAAAACTGGGGCGAACTTGATGGTGTTACGCAATCTGCTCTCACTCGGTGGGCCGAACGATCCGCTCGTAGCGACGAAGGATATTTAGTCTTGGAACGCGACATTAAAGACGGTCTTGGCTTCAGTCCGCTCACAGGCTTTGTGGTAACGATTGGTGTCTATGATCTTGAACGCGAGAAAGGAGCTGTCTATTACACCGGGTTTGGAACCGAGTCTGATGAAGAAATGGATGGCTTTATACTCAAACAACGCGGTGAAAAAGAAATGCTGGAAGATTTTTTTGAAGGCGCCAAAGATTATGACACCTTCGTGACCTTCAACGGTCGAGGGTTTGATGTGCCGTTTCTGTTGCATCGAGCCGCTATTTTGGGTGTTTCGTCCCTGCCTGATTTGATGGAGGGTCGCTATCTCTACCAACAAAAGCATCTACGGCACGTCGATCTTCAAGATCAGCTAACTTTTTATGGCGCGATGAGTCGTCGACCTTCTTTACATCTATTCTGTCGTGCTTACGGAATTGAGAGTCCGAAAGGGCGGGGGATTGATGGGGATGATGTCGCGGAACTTTTTCTAGCGAAAAAGTTCCGCGATATCGCCCGCTACAACGCGGCTGATGTGCGAGCCACCGCGGCTCTCTACGAAAAATGGCTCCAACACTTCGCATCAGAGGATTTTTTGAACCGTACTATTGATTTTTAGCACAAAGTATGCTATAATATAAAAAGGTGAGATTTTATGGAGGATGAGCGATGCCACGGTTCTACGTGCGGCCGCTCAATCTTCTTGAGCGGTTTCTTGAGTGGTTTTTCGTACTTATCATGTATATCTTGCAAGTCTTGCAAGGAAACTGCCTCGAGAGTCCCCAGCGGACACATCGTTGGAACAATCATCATCTTGACCCTGCACTGGGAGTTTTCCTGCAGAAAGAAATGATGGTTCATCTGGCCGGCGACCCGCATGCCCTAGTTCGACAAGGGCCACTCGATGTCAGGTTTCATTTACCAGTTTTCGGAGGTTGGCGACAATACGTAGTCGTTAAACCAGTCGATTCGCGGGGATGCTGGTATGTCGGATGGTACAACGATAAGGCACTTGGTATTTCACGTCTGCCACTGAGTACACCAGTCCGACTTCTGCGCGGCCCTGACGACGTCCAATTTTTCGGACTAGATGCCACAGGTGAACAGATACCAATCAAATACGTTGGGAGCGGCGTGATCGGACAAGGTGGTCCGTTTTGCCAATTACCGCTCCACTAAGGGTCT
This sequence comes from uncultured Candidatus Saccharibacteria bacterium, assembly GCA_964605695.1. Lineage (GTDB taxonomy): Bacteria > Patescibacteriota > Minisyncoccia > Phycocordibacterales > UBA918 > OLB19. The sequence continues at coordinate 7,942 of CAZSDR010000008.1, forward strand.
GTCTTGGTTTATCCACCGAGCAGGCCCTTTCTCTTTGCTATACTAATTCGACATGACAAACAGTAAACACTTAAAGTTTCCGGAAGGATTTTATTGGGGAGCGGCGACTGCCAGTTATCAGGTGGAAGGAGGAATTGAAAATACCGATTGGGCGCAGGCGGCTCGCGAAGGCAAGGTGCCAGTTTGCGGAAGAGCTTGTGATCACTATAATCGCTTTGAGTCTGATTTTGATATCGCAAAAGACCTAGGACATAATTGTCATCGCATTTCAGTAGAATGGGCGCGCATTGAGCCGGAAGAAGGGAAGTTTGACGAACAAGAGATAGAACACTATAGACAAGTGTTGGCGGCCTTGCGCGAACGGCGCATTAAACCGTTTATTACTCTCTGGCACTTTACGTTGCCGCAGTGGTTTGCCGATAAAGGTGGTTTTGAACACAAAGATGCGCCAGATATTTTTGCTCGCTACTGCGGTTACGTCGCTCGAAAACTCGGCAACGATTGTCGTCATTTTTCCACCATGAATGAGCCGACCGTGTATGCCTCACTCGGCTATTTAGCTGGCGTGTGGCCACCGTTTAGGCGTTGGTCAGGATTTGGTTTTTTACAAAAAAAACATCACAAGCAAGCTGTTACCGGACAGATGATCGGATTTGGTAACATCTTTCGATACCGAAAAGTTATAAAACAATTGATTCGTTCTCATAACAAAGCTTACACGGCCATAAAAGCGGCAGCTTTTGGTGCCGAGGTTGGAATTGTCCATCACATTGTATTTTTTCATGCCAACCGGAATCCGTTCAATCGACTGAAGGCCACTTTAGCTAACTGGTTTACGACACATACCGTTCTACGTCGAGTCTATAAGAATTGTGATTCTATTGGCGTCAACTATTACCAGCATAAAAAATTTGGCGATAAGGCTACGTACGCAAAAACCGATATGAACTGGGACGTGTATCCGGAAGGATTATGCGGGGCGTTGTTGATGGTAAGGCGCTACAAAAAACCAATCTGGGTGGCTGAGGCGGGAGTTGCCGACGAGGATGACGACATGCGTGCTGATTACATAAAAGAGCTGATTCGCTGTATGTGGGTCGCTATGCGTGATGGGGTAGATGTGCGCGGATATATGTATTGGTCGCTACTTGATAACTATGAGTGGGCGGCTGGCTTTGATAAACGATTTGGCTTAGTGGAGATCAACTACGACACACTTGAGAGAAAAGTCAGACCCAGTGCTTTAGTGTATAAACGCATCATCGAAAACAACGGCATTGTAGAATAAGGTAACTCATACTGTGAGTTGTAAATTATGACTTGGCTCTTACTCGCGACTGCGGGACAGTTCTTAAATGCGGTTGTAGCGCTTCTTGATAAATTCATCGTCTCTGACGAAAAGATGTTGCCGCGTCCTTTTGTCTACGCTTTTTATACCTGTCTTTTGACCGGTTCGTGGGTGCTCGTATACATACTTGGTTTCTTACCTCTACCTTCTTCCTTCAATGTACCCACCTACGAAAATGTAGAGCATCCGACCCTGATTGTTACGGCTTTAGCTTTCTTGGCCGCCTACACATTCTTTATGGCGATTGTGTCCATGTACGACGCACTTAAGCGTGCCAGCGCTTCTGAAGTCATGCCAGCGATCGGGGCGATAGCGGCGCTTGCTTCGTTTGGACTGAATTATTACTTCTTGGACGGAGGTCTATCGAATAATTTTATTGCCGGAGTACTGCTTTTGTCTTTGGGAACATTTATGTTGTCCCGTCTACGGTTTGACTACCAGATTGCTCTCGTCACTCTCCATAGCGGTCTCTTTTTTGCACTCCATTTCATCACTATGAAAGGACTTTTTATGGAAACCAATTTTGATAACGGATTTTTCTGGTCGCGTATTGCCTTGGTTGGTTTTGCGTTGTCTCTACTTCTCGTGCCAGCCTATTTGGAAAAAATAAGACTGCAGACCGGCACAACCACAAAAAGAGCCGGTGCGCTGGTGCTCGTAACCAAAATCTTGGCCGGTATAGGATCGTTCATGCTTCTTAAAGCAACTGATTGGGGTGATGTGACCGTAGTCCAGGCACTGGATGGCCTTAAGTTCGCGTTCATCATAGTGCTCAGTGCTGTTTTTGTGAAATTCTTGCCGCCAAGTGCAGTCAAACAAGAAAGAAGTGTTGAGGCATTCGTACGGACGTCCCTCTACGTCGCCATAATCTCGCTTGGGTTTGTGCTACTCTTTTATAAAGGTTAAAAAATGGTTTTTAAATTATTAAAGATTCTTGGTATTTTGTTGCTTATCGGGGTCGGTTTTTGTGTTTGGCTCGCGCAAAAAGAAGTGCCGGAAAGAATCGTTTACGGAATGTCTTTTAATACTCAATACGTCGGTGAATTGGGAATGGATTGGAGAGTTGTCTACGACGCCGTACTCGATGACTTACAGGTTCGCCACTTACGCTTAGCGGCGCACTGGCCGCTGGTGGAGCCAAGTCGTGACTCAATGAATTTTTCTGAGTTGGATTACCAAATACGCCGCGCTGAAGAGGTTGAAGCTGAGGTAGTGATGGCGGTTGGTCGTCGGCTACCGCGTTGGCCGGAGTGTCATGTGCCACAATGGGCGAAAGATCTTTCGTGGGAAGAGCAAAAAGTCGAGATCTTGGAATTAATCACGACGGTCGTAGAACGGTATAAAGACAGTCCCGCGATTACTTATTGGCAAGTTGAGAACGAACCATACCTTTCCGCTTTTGCACGTGAACATTGCGAACCTCTTGATGAAGCGTTTCTTAAGGAAGAAATCGAGCTCGTACGATCACTTGACCCAACGAGGCCAATTTTAGTTACTGACAGTGGCAATTTGGGTACGTGGTATCGACCATACCAAAGAGGCGATGCGTTTGGAACCAGCGTCTACGTACATTTTTGGAATCCGGAGATAGGACAATTTCGCACTGTCTTACCAGCTTGGTTTTATCGAGTAAAAGACAACTTACTTGCTCTACTCTTTGGAGAAAAAGAAACGATGCTTATCGAGTTGTCCGCAGAACCATGGCTCATCGAACCAATCGCTGAGGTGCCGATTGAAGTACAGTTTTCACGAATGGATCTTGAGAAATTTGAAGACATACTTGAATATGCAAAACATACTCGCTTTGAAAAACAGTATCTCTGGGGTGCTGAATGGTGGTATTGGCTCAAAGAACAAGGTCATCCTGAGATGTGGGAACGAGGTCAACAATTATTCATTAAATAGAACATATGGATTCTTTAGGTAAAACAGTCGAGGAGACGGTCGATGCGGCGGTTGAAGGTTTGGAAACTATAGAAGCCAAAGCCAAGCCGATTCGAGATTCTGTGTTGAAAAGGTTTCCGGTGCTGTTTATATTCCTCACCACATTTGGTTTGACAGCGGTATTTTTTGGTTTTGAAAGGATGCTTGCCCAATCTTCATTTCTCTATGAACGCCCGTGGCTTATTCTGTTTTTAGGAGTCCTCACCTTAGCCTTAACTGGAAATTTATATAAAAAATTGGGACAATAATATCTATCGACAAACAAGCTAAATGACTGTATAATTTGAAATTATGAAGAAAATTCATCTTTTCCTGTCTTTGGCGCTATTTGTAGCGCTTTTTCCGATCTCTACTCAGGCTGAAACTGTAATGCGTGTTGGTAGTAGCAATACTGTAGCGCCAGAGCAGATAGTTGACGGAAACTATTACGTATCGTCTGGTTTTGTAGGTAACACCACGATGTCGGGTGTCGTAAAGGGTGACATGATCGCTTTGGGTGGTGCTGTGGTTGTAAATGGAGAAGTAGAAGCAGACATTATGGCTTTGGCTCCATCCGTATCCATACACGGTTCTGTAGCTGACGATGTGCGTATTATCGGTGGTGATGTGACGATTGCCGGTGCGATTGATGGAGATTTGGTAGTTGTTGGTGGTCTTTTGAAAGTGTTACCGACAGCTGAAATAGGTGGCGATCTGTTTTTCTTTGGCGGCTCGGCCAATCTTGAAGGAGCAGTGACCGGCTCTGTATTTGGTACTTCAGAACAAATGAAAATTGACGGATCAGTTGGAAAGAATGTGGACGTAACGGTGGCAACTGGTCTAACTCTTGCTGATCGCGCTTCGATAAAAGGTGATGTGAGTCACACCAGTAATTTTGCGGTCACACGTAGTCAGAGTGCTGTGGTAGAAGGGGATACGGTTGAAAATAAAGTTCAGGTCCACTCCAATCAAGAAAAGGTGCGCGATGTTGTGATTCCTTTTTTAATAATCTTTTTCGCAACGCTTACTCTCTACTTATTATTCCGTCGTGAAATCGAAGAACTGATACTCTCTATTACAAATTCGTATGGCGTCACTGCCTTTGTCGGTCTGGGTGTGTTCGTAATTGTGCCACTTCTCTCAATACTGCT
>CAZSDR010000009.1:0-11752 GCA_964605695.1 uncultured Candidatus Saccharibacteria bacterium
ATTTTTCTTCCTCTGGTTCCGGTGGCTCAAAGAGCGCTATCAAGGAACCGGAGAACTCCGAAATATTTGCATTTTTCACATCAAAAACAGCTACTCTAAGACCATACGTACCTTCTTCCGTGAGTGGTGCCAGCTTGGCTTCATACGCTGTGAAATCTGCATTGGCCCTTAAGATAAAAGAAAATTCTTCATCCGTACGCACGGGGTGAGTCAGAGTAATGAGAATAGTTTTGAGACGTTGCGGGAAAAGATCGTATGGTATAGCAACTAAAAACTCCGAAGCAGGATCGACATAGAATATTGAATGTCCATTATTCAAAATAGTCTCACCAGCCTGAATCACTAACACATCAGGAAAAGAGACTGGTATAGATGATGTTGCTGGGACTTCGTCCGGTCCCGGATCTGACGGATACACAACACCAGGCTTTCGAGCCATAACCACCGCACCAGAAGAGATTTTTCCATCTCGAGCATAAGAGAAAACCGTGTAATATTGAATGTCGTGCGTACGCAGAGCATCTGCATCAAAAAAACTAGTTCCACTACCTTCGTACACAATAAACCCGTCATGTGGATCAACCGGATAGAAAAGATGATTACGCACGATTCGAACATATGCGATATCATCACTCGGCAAGTTCCAAGATAATGAGACATCATCTTCATTTACGACAGCTCTCAACCCGGAAACGTTCGCCGGAGGTGTAAGGTCAGGAGCGGTAAGGGTGCGAGCCGTACCTTCGTGTAAGAGGACTTCTCGATTGAGAATATCCGAAGCGTAGAGAGCATAATAATACACAGTGCCTTCCTGTAATCCTTCAAGAGCCGTCGTGTTTAGATTGTTGTAGGAATTCCCGGTTATAATTCCCCCTTCATAAGATGGAGTGCGCCCCCAGTGAAGTCGATATGCGGTTGGGAGGTTAGTACGCCAAGAAAATGTAAGAGACGTTTGTGTCGGAACAACATCGAGAGACTCGAGCAGAATCATATACTGAGGTCTTCGACCTGTATCGGTATCTTGAGGAGATGGTGAAGGTGGAGGTATCACTACAGACAACGTAGTGGTTGAAACAGGTGCTGATGTGGAAGAAAAATTGCCAAACAAATCGAAGGCGGAAAGTTCATACATGTATGTAGTGCTCGCTGTAAGACCGGTATCGGTATAGCTTAAAAGCGTTGTGGTAGCGATTTGGATCGAATCTCGGAAAACCAAGTACCCCGACACAGCCGTATCGTCCGTAGAAGCAGACCAAGAAACTTGAATGGATGATGTAGACAAGGGAACGGCAACAACAGACGCTGGCACTGAAGGTGGCGTAGTGTCATCTCCAATCAAAGCCCCGACCGTAAACGTGTCATCAAGCGCACCCACTCCAAACGGCCAAAAAAGAATCAAGGAAGTCAGTAACGCACGAAAGATCATAGTGAAAAAGCGGTCACCGTGGTAGTGGCAGTGTATACCCCAGGCGGCTGATTAACATCTCCCCCAAGACCGACTCGAAAATTAATAGTGGTGGTGGCTCCGGAAGGATGGTTAGAAGAGGAACTTTCAGCGATCAATTGGGACGTAGTGGAGAGGCCGGCCCAGCAAAACAAAAAATCATTGTTGCTGCCTGTATTACAATCCACACCGTCATTTAAAAACCGATCGGCGACATCATTACCATAGGGTGAGTAGCCAAAATGAGCATCGGTCGGGTTGGTTATAAAATTGAAATCCGGGTCAGCACCAGCTGGAGTGTAATCATTAATGCTATAAATGCCATCCTGCATGGCTGGACTGCTTTGAGCTTGTATAGTGAGTCCATACCCCGAAGGACTATCAGTTACAACGGTCACGGTCGTTGAACCATTTGACACACCACCAGTAATGGCTCCGAGGTTAGGGGTAAGATCAACATTCATCGCACCAGAAAGAGAGATGAAGACTTCTTGCATCTGTTGGTAGCCAGCGTATAGAGAATAATTTGTACTGGTTGATCGTCCCGTGGCTATTTCACCCACCGTTGATTCAAGACGATAGGAGGAAGATGTGCTGAAACCGCCGCCAATATTGACACTATCGCTTTGGATTTGGAAATTACTGCTCTGCATCACCTGTGCAGACGACAAGTCAACAGAGACTGCGACGATCAGTAGCGCAATAATGGATCCAAAGAACAGGAGACTTGGTTTTCTCATAGTGCAATTGTACCACTTGTTCTACTACTGTTTACGCGTAAAAGTAAATCTCGTGAAGAAAAAACGAAGCAATAATACGATAGCGAATATACTACCGAGCACAATCAGAAGCGGAATCACTGGTATAACAAAAAAAGAAATCCGCTCTTCATCGACAATGTTGTCGTAACCACGATTTATCTGCGCCACCGCTGTATAACGGCCAATCAGTACATCTCGATTCCATTCCACTTCTCGCGAACGAAGAGACTTCGGCATGGCATACCAAGGATCAAGTTGGATAAAATCTATTTCCTCTTGAAACAGATTGTAGATACGAATCTCTCCATACGGGTTTGTGTGGACGTTGCCTGTGTTTTCGTATGTTAATGAAAATTTAAACGGTCCTTCAAAATAAATTCGCTTGTCCGGCAGAATCGAAAGTGACTGCAGTGAACCTTGTCTGTCTTGTGTACCGGGAGAAGTGATGAAAAATAGTGTTCCGATCCGACTTACAATCACAGAGCCAGAAGTGGCTCCGGAACCATCCTCCGCCTGGTTGGAACTTGAAACAGTTGAAACGACCACGCTCCCGTAGCGTCCTCCCGGCTCAGCGTCTGCGGGCAAACTGATCGTGATCGGAATACGCGCTCTCTGTCCGTGAGCGAGATCAAACTGCATTTGCGGAATTTGTATGTAATCACGCAAGGTGTAAGGTCCCCTCTCGGAACCAAGTAGTCTCACTGCGGCTGATCCGTCTGAAGACCCTTCAGTATCTTCGATCTCAAAACCGAACCGCTTTGTCTCCCCCATACGATTGCTGACAGTGAGTTCGACAACTCGCGACTGACCGGGAGCTAACTCTAATTCAAACTTGCCCGGTCCAACCACGAAGTCATTAAATACATCCTGGTTGGTTAACTCTTCTGTGGTGTAACCAGAGAAATTTACCTCTTCTTGATCAGGTTGAGGTATCGATTGTGCAGAAACAAAAACAGGAGAGCCCGTAAGCGTGGCTACAAAAATAATTGTCAGCAAAGCCACGCTATAGCGGTTAAAGACACGCGTCATATAACAAAATTGTAGTCTAGTTCTCGGTCGCGGTCAACGTAGTAGTAGCGGTGTAGACGCCAGAAGCAAGGGTCGGCAACGGGTTGTTATCAACGCCGATGCGAAACTTAATCGTAGTGGTTGCACCACTTGAAAGTGTGGCACTACCGCGATCCACGATCGTTACTGGTGTCGTAGAAGTGGCTATATTGTACCAACAGGTATTGATGGCATTCGCGGCCCCAGCATTGCAAGCCGCACCATTATCACGGAAAATCGGTGCTTCATCTCCCAAATCAGTAGCTTCGACGGTGTAGGCAAAACCATGAGTTCCCGAAGGGGTCACAAAGGTATAATCCGGCGTACCAGGAGTAGCTGGAGCATAGTTGGAAACGTAGCTAGAACCTACATCAGCAAGCATCGATGTGGTGCTGGCGAACTGGATCGTCATGTTGTAACCGGTAAGATTGTTGGCACGAACCGCTACCACCGCCTCACCGTTACTGGTGCCTCCAGTGATACCGGAAATGTTTGGACTCATGGTCACATTATTAGCAGTAGTCACAAACGCCAATTCTCCCACGATCGTTTGTTTGACGGTGAACTCATCGCTATCACTAGCTTGAGTACGACCGACCGATGGTTCAAAAGCAAAGAAACCACCGACCAAAATTGCTAATGCAAGTACTGAAGCCGTAAAAGCATCTCTCGTCCAGACAATGTAGTTTATTTCTTTCATAATCTTATACTTATATTATATGTATTTTCTTGCTTTTAATCTTATCTTTTGAGTAAGGGAATGGGGATAAATAGAGCTCTCTATTAAGCCATTTTAGAGCCCTCCTCCCCCTCCTCCCCCTCCTCCGGTCGCTTGGTGATACACTCTGACTTCAATACCATCAACTTGCACGTATGAACCGCTTGAAGTAAGACGTACTTCAAAGTTTTCATTACCAAATTCACTCGGTGTCCAACTCCTACCCCATGTATCAGAAGGTCCACCAAAACTATAGACGACATCGGTATCCGGAAGACTTGGCGTCACATAACTATCAGAATAGGAAGATCCACCATTCCAGCTAAGTTCAATGGTTAGAGTGTGCGGATCAGAAGCGTCGCTGGTATCGACCTTCACCTCAATACCATTTACTGTATTGGTCGATGGTATGTTGAAGTCAAAGTTGTAGACAGTAAACGAGCCGTTATTATTTGCAACTGCTCGCAAACCATCCGAGTTAAGGGCAAGGGAAGGATTACTCCATATACCTCCTTCACTGTTGGCAGTCGGTCGGAAGAAGTTTGGGTCAGGGGCGATATTGTCACCGTCTGGTGTTTCCCCCACGCCGCCACCGCCACTAGATCCTCCACCACTACGTACTCCTTGTCCGGAGGGAGCATTTCCGCCAATCGAAGCATCGGTTCCGCCAGCGTTTGGTGGTCTGGTGATAGTGACAGTGCCAGTAGAAGAGGCGAGTGCCCTAGGTAAACCTAAATCATAACGCCGAATAACATCGTTCTGATCGGCGGCATATAGATAATCTCCTACCACTAATAATTCCTCAAATCCACCGTAATTCTCAAGAGATACATCGTCTACCAACGACAAATCGGAGAGACTGTAACGGCGAATATAACCAGAGGTGTCAGTGTAACTCTCTGCATAAAGATAATCCCCCGCGGTAGTCATCGCATAATATTCGCCTGAAGGAAGAACTGGGGATTCTTCAACCAACGACAAATCAGACAAACTGTAACCACGCACCTTTGACTCTACAAGCGGTTCCAACAGAGCCACTGTCGCAATCTTTTGAGTGTATGAACCATCGATGTCAAAAGTAATAGTGATATCTTGATCAGACCCGGTATCGTTGATCCACCAGCCTCTGATTCTGAAGTTAGAAGCACTGAGGTGTTCATACACCACCTCTTCCAGATCAATTTCTTCCTCATCCCCATTCACAGCAGTGAGATCACCATACCTGTGGCCATGAAGTAGAATTGCCCAGCCAGCTGGCACAGTCATATCTTCAAATACGACAGGGTTACTGTCATTTGCCTCCTGTAATCCTGCAAGTTGACTATCGTATTCAAAACCTTCTACAGAAAAAATACTGTAGGTGGAGTTGGAACTATCGCTCAAACCGGTCAACGTAAGATCGGCTTCGGTACCCGGTAGAACGTCATCAGGATGAGCCACCAGAGCAAATCGGGTGTTGCTGCCGATACTGGATTGGTAATTCGACCACGTAATGGCGGGGTCATCAAACTGGGGTGTGGAGAATAAGACACTTGCGCTGACTGCTCGCGCACCACCACCAATAACAAAATTTTTCCTCGATGGTGAATAAGCGCCTAAAGGGGCGTCTATCCAACCACTACCTGCAGAGGCACTTTCGGAACCATCACCAGATATGCTGGGCGGTAAATTTGAGAAACCACCGACAGCATATACAGAGCCACCATGGATAGCAATTGAAGAAAAGTCTGAACCCGATGAAGGTGATTCGTCTACGAAGGATAGGTCGGAGAGACTGTAACGGCGGATAGTGCCCGTATCACCAGCTAGGTATACGTAACTCGCGTCAATTGCCATATCGTGGGCACTTCCGGGATAGAACGGTGACTGATCTACAAAGGAAAGATCGGAGAGATCGAGGCGAAGAATAGCACTTCCTGTAGAACTGCTAATGGCGTATATATAGGTATCATCAACAACCATGTCCCAAATCATAGAGCCATAGCTTGGTGATTCGTCCACGTATGACAGGTCGGATAGATTGTAGCGGCGAATCGGCTGAGAGGAAGTGGAAGCGCCACCAGCATAGATGTAGTTCCCGGCTATAACCAAAGCGGCAATCTCTCCTTCATAACCCGGAGATTCGTCCACGTATGACAGGTCGGATAGATTGTAGCGGCGAATTGGTGCAGTCCCTCCTTGACCACCGGCATACAAATAATCTCCATCAGTGGCAATAGCGTTAGGATATCCTCCGCTACCATCAAAAGTCACTTCACCAGCCGCAGTGATCGGTTGGAAATTCACCGAATGGAGCTCAAGGGCTGTCACCGGAGCGTTGGGTGCGGTGAAGTTGCTGTATTCCAGACCTTCGATTGTCAGAATATCTCCACCGAGCAAATCTTCAAGAATAGTGAATGATACGGTTTTGGCATCAGGATACGTGACCGTACTGGTAGCTTTATCAGCAGCCGTCCCGCCAAGAGTGACTTCAGTGACAGAAGTGTTGAAACTAAAGTTGGCTGAAGGATTTATTTTAATCTGAAAACTACTCGATGAGGCCGTAATGTCGTCTGTTCCGGCTGTAATGGTGATCTTCTTTACCTCTGCGTCATCTTGTCCGACAAAAAACGATTGGTCCGCCACAACCAAAGTGCTAGAAAAAATGTCTTCCAATTCATTTATGGCTATAGTTCCAACGGAAGTAAAGAGTAGAGTTTCATCCGCATAAAGCTGTAAAGCGGGGAGCGCACTTTGCACTTCACTAAAATTTCTATACATCAGACCATCCACTGTTATTGTTTCGTCTTCGTCAAGATTCTCAGTAACATTAAAAGCTGCTGTCTTACTGTCTTCATAGGTGATGGTGCTACTCACCTTATCTGATGCAGTGCCACCAATAGTGACATCGGTGACTGAGGTGTCGAAGGTTAATGGAAGCAAAGGATTTAAAACCAATTTGAAATTCGAACCGGCAGTGATTTGACCCCCTCGAGCAGTGACGGTAACAGTAGCAGCTGGAGCTGGCGACTGTCCGAGTACGAATGACTGATTAGCAACTCCAACGGCAGAAATTCCATTTGCTTTAAATACTAACAATCCAACGTTGCCTTCGTGCCCACTACCAGTCCAAGAGAGAGAAGTAGATTTTGTACCAGAAGCGACAGAACCGTTAAAAGCGGAAGATATTGCTATTTGGTTCGACCCACCCGAAAGGCTTTGAACGTTATTGAGTCCAGAGAAAGCAACAGAACCCGGTGAGTTGGTTTGATTTCTCCATAAGGCAGTACCAATAATAAGCTGACTCCCGGCAGAGACACTACCTGTAGAACCACTACTAAGCGGTGAGGCACTACCTGTGCCCGTATTGGCAGATATCGCTGTCTCAAAACTCCATGAGATATCTTCATTAGCTTGAAATTCCTGTATCAGTGCGGTTTTGCTGTTACTGGTACCATCATCTACCGTAACACTGGACGGTTCACTAGCACCGGCCACTTTATACCAAACTACTTGCGTGCGACGCGCGTTAATGTCAGATGCTTCAGTGGTGTCTGAAATTACTTTCGTCCATCCACTGCCAGAGATCGTGAAGTTGTCTGCATTACCACCGCCTCGATCACCAGCAACCACGACCAAAAGATTACCTTCGGTCGGAGTAGATCCCAAAGTAGCAACTGCAGGATCGGAGTAACTTGATAAAACTGGTGTTTGAGGGCGAGTGAATTTTGTATTTATAAACCCAAAAGTTCCACTTGCGTTCCAAACACACACCGTGTCTGTGGTATCGACAGTGCTACAAGAGGCGCCAGTTGAGTCAGTTACCATTATGTCATCGGTCGGAAAGCGAATAATAACCACCCCCGAACCGCCAGCGGCACCCACTTGATAAGGAGAAATACCACCACCACCGCCACCACCTCCCGTATTAGCTGTTCCAGCTACCGCCGCACTCGTATCCGTCCCGCCAGCACCACCACCCCCATTACCACCCACGCCATCGGTTGAATCAGCCGCCGCCCCGCCGCCGCCGCCTCCTGCTCGGTAGACAGAGGAACCTGTGATCGAAGATGCAATGCCGACACCACCATCTCCGGCATCACCCTGTAAGCCGTCAGCACCGACAGCACCCGCGCCTCCACCGCCACCGGCGGCACGTTCAGTAGAAAATAGGTTAGAAAGGCCTACACCCGCACCTCCAGCGTTTCCAAAGCCGACAGCCGCAGTTGACGCACCACCTGCCTGAGCACCTGTGCCGGACGCGGCACCAGAACGTCCGCCGCCGCCCGACCCTCCACTCAATCCAGGGTTAGTACCACCACCTCCACCACCTCCACCGATTACCGTCAGAGCTGCACCGATTGATGTATTATTGCCGTTATTTCCATTAGTGCCGTTGGAATTAGCAGGAGCTGAGCCGCCAGCACCTACCGTAATTGAGTATGATCCCTCATCTAAAGAAAAAGTAGTATCTTCAAAATATTCACCGGCACCACCACCACCAGCGGGCACAGTCGTCAAATAGCGTCCACCACTCCCTCCACCCCCGACTGCAACTACCCAGAAATCGTCATAGGTAGCCGCATGAGTTTGGGTCGGCTGCAAACTACCAAAAAAAATGATCAGTATGACAACGATAGTACTTATTAGACGTACCGCTGCTTTGAATGGACATTTGTGCGTTGTGCTTGTTGTTTTCATAAGTTATTTTTAGACTGATAATTTTTTATTCGGCTGGTGATTCGTTTGATGGACTTGGTTCTGGTGATGATTCTGGTTCTGGATCACTTTCTGGTTCTGCTTCAGGTTCTTCGTTTGATTCTTCTTGAGGTTCTTCTTCTGGGGATTCTTCTGTCTCTTGCGGTGTTTCTGGTTCTGTTTCAGGATTTTCTATCGGTTCTTCCTCTTCTGGTAACGGATCCGGTTCTCCGCCTCCTCCACCTCCTTCCACTTCCCCATCTTCATTTGGGGCTGGAGGTGGTTCATGAGGAGGTGGAGAACTTGGTCCGCTTCCGGAACCATTACCATTAAGTAATTGACGCAGATCATCAGCGGTCACACAGACATCATCAATACACAACTGTTCTTTTACCTCTACCGAATCAGCGCGTAGTTTAAATACAGTCAGAACACCATCAACAAACTGTTGACCGAGGGTCTTTAAACGATCAAAGAGAGACTCTCCGTCGCCATCCAAGACGATGTCGGTTGAGGTCGAAGTCAGCTCACTGATCACGTCTGCTGTCAACGTATGATTGAAGTGTCCAAGTTTTACAAACATCAGCACGCGACCGATCGCAACCTGTTCTCCCAAATTATTTTCCACGGTGTTTGCAGAAATATTGGTGAGTGCCTCAATATCAGAGAGTGCCTCTTGGGCGGCGGCAACAGCTTCACTGCCAGTATCTGGAGATGATGTAGCTCCTGCCACCTGTGGTGTACAATCACCTTCCCCAATAGCATTGCCGCCGCCCAAGCTACACCCATCTCCAACACGCTCATCATCAGAAGTTACTAAGACTTCAGTGTTTGGAATACGAATATCGTCACCGAATTGATTTACGTACCCAAATGAATACGCATTACTGCCATCAAAAGCTTCGAGCGCTGTACCCACAATCCGATCACCCGGATTCGCTTTCATTCCCACTCCATCTATAGATGAGAGTGTAATTGGATCACCAACTTCTAACGGCCCATTCTCAGTTGAGAGTAGAACAGGTACACGACCAGAGAGTGCTATTGGGTAGCCAGCTTCACCGGCCACGGTTGGTGAATCATCAGAACCAAGTGTAAGACCAGGCTTAGTGGAGACCACACCAATAACCCTCTCTTCAGTATTGAGAGATGCACGACCAACTGAAAGACCGCCGGAGGCAGAAACAATTTCGCCAGGTTCCAATGATTGGCTAGAGAAATACAACTCAGCCAAGTCAGAGTTACCGGTGAAGTAAGAAACAGCAGAAATACGCCCTGCAGTCGGAGCAGTACAAGTGCCATCATTGTCGACACATAAACCTCCATAACCAATTCGCAAACCAGCCAAATTACTCGTAGTACCATCTCCAATAGTAGTCGTACCATGGGCACTCACGGTAAAGACAGCACCGCCGTCATTTTGAAGATTGAGGAAATTGCCGGAAAAAGAACCACTACCATTTCCAAAATTCATCAATAAACCAGAACCCGAGAAAGCAGACGTTTCTTGTATCAAAGATAGAAGCGAAGCTGATGTAATACTGCTTGAGTACCCACGAATCGCATTACCCTGAGTAGTACCTTCTGTCTGGAAGAAACCTCCTGCTGGTTCATAGAGCCCTCCAGCATCGCCACGTGTGGTGCCTCGCACACCAAACGTACGGCCAAAACCTGAGATGGCTGTGTTTTCACCCAGCGTATTAGTACCTCGGTCAGCCTGCACTTCAAGAGCGCGTACAATATTTCCAAGAGAAGTACTGTCAGCTACACGCAATATTGATCCAGCAAGCGTAGAGGTGGCAGAAGGAGCAAGATTTATGTATGTCTCATTACCAAAAATAACAGCATTTAAAGAGTTGTTGGTAATACCTAAATATTGTTTGATACCGGCCGTACCAGCACCAGTGATGCTAGTGCGCTGCATTGTCAGGAGAGAGCTTGGAGTAGAAGTACCGATGCCCAAAGAACCCGTACCATTATCCCAGTAGAAGTTAGAGCTGCCGCCGATTGTGTCAGCCCCGGTACCGAAGGCTACTTGACCGGCAGTGATAGTACCAGAAAGACCGCTTCCAGAAGGCCAACTTGTAATACATCCGTCACCAGAGAGACAGAATACATTGGCGGTTGAAGTAGCGAAGGTTTGAGTAGCCGTCCACGTATTCGCATTGGCTAAATTAAGTCCGATGGTGCGTGCAGTACTGCCGTTGTATGAGCCAGAGAAAGTGAGAGTGCCGTTAGTGGCAGTAAGATCAGCGAGATTGCTGCCAAGAGAGATGCCAGAAATAGTGCTGTTGGCGAGCATAGCATTGGAGACTGCACCGTTGTCGATGGTACAGGTCGTGCCGTTGCAAGTGAATGATCCAAAGTCAGACGCAGAAAGATTGTCCGGATCAATGGCGTTGGCGGTGATTTGTTGACCTGAGAGTGATAGATAGTCTTCGCCGGTGAGAGTGACGGCGGCGTGGCCGGCTGGGAAACCGAGAGAGGAGGTGGCAACCCACTGTGTACCACTGCTGGTGGTTTGCAGTACGTATCCGGCAGTACCAGCTGAGTTGCTAGAGTCACGGAAAGCTCCGGTCGCAAATAAGTCTCCGGCTACGGTGAGTTTGCTTGAAGGAGTAGTGGTGCCGATGCCGACATATCCCGCATCAGAAGAAAACTCACCGGCTTTTACTACCAGATAAGACGCGCTGTTTTCCTGTACATTAAGAACATTTCCTCCCGTACTTCCTCCTCGCGGATTAATGCGGAAGTAATCACTCGTCCCAAAAAAACCATTAGCTGCACCGCTGGTGAAATTAACCCATGCATTATCAAGACCTGAAGTTGAGTTATTCATTCCCGATCCATAAACCAAGTGTCCCGATTGATCAAGTCTCATGACGTCACCTGGAGTCCCAAAACCACCGTTACTATTTTGAATATACAATATGTTTCCCAGTACTGAAGAACCGACAACTCCCAAACGAGCAGCAGGAGTACTGGTACCGATGCCGATGTTACCTGTGGAAGTAGTAGTGCCAGTACCATCGATACCAGTGCCAAAGAGAAGGTTGCCGATGTTAAGGATATTGTCGGCGGTGTTAGTTGGTGAATCAATATCGT
>CAZSDR010000010.1:0-4573 GCA_964605695.1 uncultured Candidatus Saccharibacteria bacterium
TGGAGTGACCTGTAAAGGTTTTAAGATTGCTGGGTTCTTTATTCATTCACAATCTTCAGGGGCTCATACTACTACGTATCCTGGTTACGGCACTCCCATGGATCCCAACTCTTCCTTGGGCGGGGCTACTTTTAATGGAAACACCAACGGCTCTACGTATAAGAATTGCCGGTCTATTGGTAATTTTGGTTTTGGTTTTGCGATGCAGGGAGCAAATGCTCAGATTCAAATGTATAAAAATTGTGAAGCGAATGACAATAAGGCTGCTGGTTTCTTTGATGCTTCTGCTGTCGGAAACTCTTTTTTTAACTGTCGCGGTACAAATAACCTGACTCGAGTGAGACGAGGCGGAGTCGTGTATATGTGTATTAAGTTACACACTTCCGATTCAGTCACAGCGCCTGGTACTGGTGCTGATTGGGAAGACTGCTGGTGGACTCTTGAAGGGGCAAGCTTTGATGAGGATTGGCAGACTGGAAAAGTGTATCCTCCGTGCGGAGGAGTTACTCACAGAAAAGATACAGGAGTCGATGTTTCAGTTTTCGGGTGGCACGGCGATGGTCCTGGCGGGTCCCTTATACTGAGAAGCGGTGGCTTTGCGGTCGGTGGCCGTACTGACCTGATTCCCCGTCATGCTGAACTGGGGCACGCTAAAATAATATCGGCGAAGCTGTTTTCTCCTTCAGCATTAAATTGGACGTATATTGCAGGTGGGCATACGTACGGTTCAGCTATAGGTGAATTGTACGGACGGTTGATGAGTTTCACTTCCTCACAAGACGGTGCTGGGATCCGGCTGGTGTGGTCATCTGTTCGCAAGGCATATGAATGGACCAGAGGAGCATCAGACACCGTGTTAGCTTTGACCGCCACAGGTTGGGTGCGTGGAAGCTATACGGGCGCAGGAAACGTTATGGTGCAGAATGGAGCGTTGATTGGTGATGGAACAAACGATCCAGCCGCGATCGTTCATCTGAACTCAGTAGCTGATCTGGCCTCTATTACTGGTTCGGTTGTTAGGGGTCAGCGCTGGTTTTATGCTTCTCCCGTACCGGGTGGTAAAATCGGGGCTGTTTGCACCACTTCAGGTACCGTTGGTAGCGGGGCTGTTATTAAGGAATTCGGATCCATTGCCACTTAATTAAGTCAGTTTTCTTAGTGGTTTTTTGTCTAAAACAGTCTGTGTATAACTCATAAACTCCAGTTCCTCAGTGTAGGTATAATAAAATTGTTACACGTTAAGAAGTAGAGCATTTTTATGAGTATAAAATTTCTTGATGGAGAAAAGATTTCAAGAAAACAGTTTCTGCGGGTTTCTGTATTATCGTTGATCGCCCTTTTGTTCTGGTCACCTTTCTCAAGTGCTGAAGGTTCGGGACATGATGGTGGAGATTCCTACGGTGCTCGGGGCTACGGACAATGATTCAATAAGTAATTAAAAGCGCCGCAATCAGATAGTGCCTATGCACAGAAAACAGATAGTCTACAGAAACCAGACGGTATTGAAGGCGGTGTTCTTGGCAGCAACGATCTTGTTGTTGGCGGTTTTTTTCGTTTCCGGCAGTCTCGTTAACGCACAGAGTTATGGTCAGAGCTCGTACGGCAGTTCAGTATTTGGTGGTTTTGTCGACAATACGGCTCCCACCGTACCGACCGGTTTGAGCGCAGGCTCTGTGATGGGACGCTCTTTGAATTTGTCTTGGAATGCTTCTACAGATGAAAGTGATCTGGTTATTTATAACGTATTTATAGACGGAGACTTCTATCAGTCTACCTCTGAAACCTCCATAGCTGTCAGCGGCCTTTCTCCGCTTACTGAGTATGCGTTTACCATCTCAGCTATAGATTTCTATGACAATGAGTCTTCAGCAAGTTCTCCTTTGCGAGTCTCTACATTGGATGCGTCAGTAGGTGCAGTTCCTTCCGGTGGAGGGAATGTTATCTTTGGTAGCGACATCGCCTTGGGTGCGCCTTCATCTCTTAAAGACACGAGCGTGACACTCACTGCAACCGTTAAAAGTGGTTCCAGTCATCCGGCCTTTTTCGTACTTTCGACCTCAGATCCTTCTCCTAGTTGTACTGACAGTGGCTCCGCGTACAAAGTAGAGACCATTTCTGGTCAATACGGTCGAAATGATGACTTCTCCAAGAACGTTAGTGGGCTTACTGCTGGCACCAGATACTATTACATAGCTTGTCACGGCACCGGTAGTTCCATCTCATCGAGCAACACCGCTTCTTTTACTACTCTTACATCCGAGCAAATCGGCGACCTTCTTTCCGATTCGGTTTCGTCTTCATCACAGATACCCGGTTGTAGTGCAGGTACGCCGGATCCAAGCTATCGCAGTCAAATTCCGGCAGGTTATCGTTTTGCCAAGAACATTTCCGAACTTCAGCCGCAATTTAATGATTCTAACGACGTGATGCAATTGCAGCGATTCCTCAATGGGTTTGAGGGCGCTAATCTCACGGTGGACGGAGTCTACGGTCCGGCAACTGTTGCTGCCGCAAAGTGTTTCCAGCTTAAGCACAAGCGGCAAGTCTTAGATATCTGGAATCTGAGTGAGGCGACTGGTTTTGTTGGTATCACAACCCGTCTAAAGATGAATTCAATCATCGGTGGACAGACAGCCAGTTGTCCGGTTTTCCGAGAGTATAACGGCGGCCTCAGCGGCATCATGAATTCTCCAGAAGTAGCTGAGACCAAGCGTGTCTTGGCCGAGCTCGATCTATACTCTGGAGAATTTGGAAACCAGTGGACACCACAGACACATGATGCCATGGTGCGTTTCCAGGAAACATTCCATGAAGTCATGCTTGATCCATGGCAGATAGTAAGCGGTACTGGTTACAAATACAAAACTACCAATATCTTCCTTAACTACCTACGCGGCTGCGAGGTGCCGGCGGTAGAATTGGAGGGGATAGGTAGTTTCCAATTCTGATCAGATCACGCTACTATAATCTTAAAAGAAATTAGTTTTAATTAAAAAATTATGCCAGCATCACTTCCAACACCAGGCGGCGATACCGGAGTTTGGGGAACTAAGCTCAACACCTTTCTTCAGGTATCACTTAATAATAACGGCACTTTAAAGCAGGGAGCTTTAGAAACTGCAAATGTAGTGCAGTCAACAGCGGTGAGAAACGTTGTTACGGTAACGCAGTCTCAATACAACGCACTTACACCTAATGCCAATACGTTGTATATAGTCACGTAAACACCAGTTTTTCTTATTATGGCTCTTCATTTTGGTTCCAATCCAGCCTCCAAACTTTACGTGGGTACCAATGAAGTTGCCCGTGTGTATTTAGGGTCAACTCAGATTTGGCCAGAAGATGAAGGGGAAGAAGCAGTGGCTCCGCAGAATACCGCACTGCCGACAATTTCCGGCACCACTCAAGTCGGCAACACGCTATCGGCGACCAGCGGTTCTTGGACCGGTACACCAACCCCAACCTATACCTACCAATGGCAGAGAAATGGCACCAACATCAGTGGCGCCACAGCCAGTACCTATTTACTTGTTGAAGCAGACGCTAACAATGTCGTTCGGGTTCGCGTTACGGCTACCAACTCCGCCGGTGCTGTGGCCGCCAATTCTTCCAATACATCAACTATACAACCACCGGCTCCAGTAAACGTTGCCCCTTTGAATACATCTCTACCTATCATCTCGGGCACTGCCCAGCAGGGTAATACGCTGAGTGCAACAAGCGGTTCCTGGACCGGTACACCAACCCCAACCTATACGTATCAATGGCAAAGAGGAGGAGCAAATATCAGCGGCGCTACCAATAGCACCTACGTACTGGCTGTTGCAGATGTCGGGGCTACTATCCGGGTTGTGGTAACCGCCACCAACGCAGCCGGTTCTGCAAATGCCACTTCAAACAACACCGCTGTTGTCTCTGCCGCTAATTCAGCTCCGGTTAATACTATCCTTCCAGTCATCTCCGGTACCACTCAAGTTGGAAACACTCTAACAGCAACCAGCGGTTCTTGGACCGGCAATCCAACACCAACCTATACCTATCAATGGCAGAGAGGGGGTGTGAACATTAGTGGAGCGACGAGCAGTACGTACAATCTGGTTAATGCTGATGAGGGTGCGGTCATCCGTGTCCGTGTCACCGCGACTAACAGTTCAGGTTCAGTAACGGTTAACTCAGCTAACACAGCAACAATCCAACCGGAAGACGAGCCAGATACAGCACCAGAAAATACCGTTCGTCCGGTCATTTCCGGCACCACGGTGGTTGGCAATACTCTCTCTAGTACCGTAGGTACTTGGACTGGTACCCCGTCTCCAACCTATACCTATCAATGGCAACGCAATGGAGTTGATATTCCGGAAGCTAATCAAAATACGTACATTCTTGTTTCTGCTGATGCTGGAGCCACAATTAGAGTAGGTGTAACTGCTACCAACTCCGCTGGTTCAGTTATTGTGTATTCTCTCAATACAGCGGCTGTCACAGCTGCTCCAGCCGCGCCTGCTAATACCGCACTTCCGACCGTCTCCGGCACCACCCAACAAGGAAACACTCTCACAGCCTCTACCGGCTC
>CAZSDR010000010.1:4673-11369 GCA_964605695.1 uncultured Candidatus Saccharibacteria bacterium
GTCACCGCGACTAACAGTTCAGGTTCAGTAACGGTTAACTCAGCTAACACAGCAACAATCACTGCAGCGAGTGCCGCGCCTGCTAATACCGCACTTCCGACCGTCTCCGGCACCACCCAACAAGGAAACACTCTCACAGCCTCTACCGGCTCTTGGACCGGCAATCCAACACCAACGTACAGTTACCAATGGCAACGAGGCACCTCCAACATCTCCGGAGCTACGAGCAGTACGTATCTCCTAACATCTTCTGATGTTGGCTCAACCATCCGGGTTGTGGTCACCGCCACCAACTCAGCCGGCTCAGCGAACGCTACTTCAGCCAGTACGGCCACCATAACCGCTACCAGCTCTGCTCCGGCAAATACTTCTCTTCCTACCATTTCTGGAATCACCCAAGTCGGTAACACTCTTTCCGCCGCCACCGGTACTTGGACAGGTTCCCCAACACCAACATACAGTTACCAATGGCAGAGAAACACCACCAATATCAGTGGAGCCACGGGCAGTACGTATCTTTTGACCGCTTCTGACACCGGAAATACCGTCAGGGTAGTGGTGACGGCTACCAACTCCGCAGGTTCCGCAAACGCCACGTCAGCGAGCACTGCTACCATAACGGCCGTAGTTGAAGGTCTTGTTGTATACGAATCTGGCGTATTTGAGGTAGGCGTATTTGAGTAAAATTCATTATTTTGTAAATTTTGCCTAAAAGGTGATAAAAGGTATACAATACGTGCGCCATGGCGCATGATGCAGTCCAAGAAATAAAAGAGCGCTTGTCGATTGTCGACATTGTTTCCGCCTACGTTCAGCTGACGCCGGCGGGAAAGAGTTTGAAGGGGAAGTCTCCTTTCACTCAAGAAAAGACCCCTTCTTTTTTTGTATCGCCTGAGCGCGAAATGTATTACTGTTTTTCTTCCGGTAAAGGCGGTGACATGTTTACCTTTATAGAAGAAATGGAGGGAGTTGATTTTAAAGGAGCACTGAAGATTTTGGCTGAAAAAGCGGGAGTCTCACTGGTGGCTGAAGATCCCAAGAAGCGTAACGAGAAAGATAAATTGTATGAAGTTCTGGAGGCAGCCACGAAATTTTTTGAAACAAAACGACATTCATATTCACCAGCGATAGACTATCTAAAAAAACGTGGATTGACTGAATCAACTATAGATAAGTGGCGTATTGGGTATGCTCCCGGTCCACCCGAATCGGGTTGGCGGGAATTAAAAGTCCATTTGGAAGGGAAGGGGTACGATACCGCTACTCAGAAAAAGGCGGGCTTGGTTAAAGGAGAGGAGACGGGTAAGGAACCGTATGATGTCTTTCGTGATCGGGTGATGTTCCCGCTTTTTGATGCTTCCGGCCGCGTAGTGGCTTTTTCCGGACGACTGTTGTCAAAAGATAGTGAGGCTCCGAAATATGTGAATTCTCCTGAGACAGAACTTTATAATAAATCTGAATTGTTGTTTGGATATGATCGTGCGAAGGAGGGTATTCGTAAATTAGGTTTTTCTTTAGTAGTAGAAGGACAATTCGATGTAGTGATGAGTCATCAAGCCGGTTACCATAACACCGTCGCTGTGTCTGGAACCGCTCTCACTCCTCATCATGTCGGTCTTCTTGGGAGGCTATCAAACCGGGTAGTGTTGGCTCTCGATAGTGATCGCGCTGGTCTAGCGGCAGTTAAAAGAGCAGCCGATCTCATGCTTCCTCTTGGTATGGACGTAAAGGTGGCGGCATTACCGGAAGGTTCTGATCCGGCCGATTTGGTTCACAAAGACCCAGCTCTTTTCAAGAAAGCAATTGGACAGGCAAAGCATGTTATTGAATTCCTTCTTGATGTCCTTAAAGCTTCTATAAAAGATGATCGTTCCTACAAGTTGCGCGTACGCGAGGAAGTACTTCCGACCGTATACAAAATTCCAAGCACCATAGATAGAGAACATTTTGTCGGTGTGATAGCAGAAAGGCTTGGCGCTACCGTTGATGCGGTTCGGATTGAACTGGAGCGTATCAGTGAAAGGGATAAGCATATCGTGAATCAGGATCAAAAAATTACAGAAGTGTCGCCAGCTAGAAAAAAAGACTCCAGTTTGTCTCGTCAGGAGTCACTTAAGGCCTATTTGGTGGCGGTAAGTGAGGTTGCGGATGGATCGATTGCGTCTAATCTAAAGGAACGTTTGGAAAAATTCACTGATAGGACCATAACAGAACTGTTGTCTGATATTGATGTGACCGAACGTAGTCGGCTTCAGTTTATGGTGGAAGAATCGATGGAAACCATGTCTAAACACCAGTTCTGTGATGAACTCGCGGTCAAATTATCAGAGTTTGCGCGGTTGTTGATTACTGTGAGAATCGCCGAATATCAGGAAGCGCTCAAATTGGCTGAATATGAAGAAGACGAAGAACGAGTATTGCAACTACTGACTGAAATATCTTTTCTGCATAAAGCCAAGACGCAAAGTGTGATCACAGCAGAGGACTTGATGAAGTAACAAAGGTCACTGTAAAAAACAGCCGCGCCGCCTAATGGCGGCGCGGCTGTTTTTATTCCACTCAAGAATTACTGACCATCAATTTGAGCCAAGAGCGAATCAATCACTCCACTGACAGTCTCATATGTTTCAGCCCCTGGTATAACACCTTGTCGGTCACCGACTATGATGACTGAGTATGGTGTACCTTCAGCCCCAGCGTTTAAGGCGTCAGCCACATCTTCATTGACGCGGTCTGCCATTCTGCCTGAATTAAGACACTCTTCAAATTGTGTCGGGTTAGCGCCCGCAGTGGTGGCGAATTCAGTCAGTCGAGAAAGGTTGGTTGGTTCATTTACACCGCGTTCTCCGAATGCTAGATCAGAAAAGGTCCAGAAGGCGTCATTACCTGCCAATTCAGCGACACATTCAGAAGCGGCTGCGACACGCGGTGCACTCGGATGAATCTGCTCAAGCGGGAAGTGGCGATAGACCCACGCCACTCGGCCGGTGTTGCCATAGGTTTGCATCACTTGATTCATTGTCTCGTGGAATCTTTTACAGAATGGACAATCGAAATCAGAGAATTCAACGATCATGATCGGTGCGTTTGGATTGCCGCGGATATGGTCGTTTTCGTCAACAGCACGGACCGGCCCGCCAGCTTGTCCGCCTGCGTTTTTAGGATCTCCCACATCATCACCAAGTGGTACACGATTACTGCTGAAAAATATGGCACCAGCTACTAAGGCAAAACCAATCACGATGGCAATTGGTACCGCCAGCGAATTAGTTGCGCGCACACGAGTATTTCCTGACCTTGGTTGCTCCACTCCTTCTGTTCGATGTTCATCCATAACCGCTTTACAAATTATGTGTATAGATACAGTATAACACAATTCGTCGGGAGCCATTTGGTCATTTTTTGGGTTATAATTGAATGTATTATGAATATAACGGATGCCATTTTACTCGGTTTGGTACAAGGATTTACTGAATTTCTTCCCATCTCTTCCTCGGGACATCTAGTATTCGCACGTTCATGGTTTGGAATAGAGACTGAATTTGGCTTGGCGTTTGATGCCGTTTTACACCTAGCTACCGCTTTGGCAGTGGTGGCTTATTTTTTTCCTGAGATAAAGATGCTTGTGCACACACTGTTGCGTAAACTTGGACGATTGCCGGTCAATACGCGTGATGAATCACTGCTCTACGCACTCATTGTTGGCACCATACCAGCCGCTACGCTCGGCATAGTATTTGAATCCAAAATAGAGGCTGATTTCAATTCCGCTTTTTTAGTTGCAAGCGTGATGTTCGTAAGCGCTCTCTTTTTTATAGTGGCGGAGTGGTATTACAGTCGCCAACAGGGTACGAGTGAAGTAACTCTTAAAAAAGGTTTGATGATCGGTTTGTTTCAGGCGATGGCACTTATTCCTGGCTTCTCACGTTCCGGCGCTACGATTGCTGGAGGTATGATCCTTGGTCTCACGAGGCACGAAGCTGCTCGTTTCTCTTTTTTGCTTGCGATTCCCGTCACTCTCGGGGCGGGGGCAAAGAATCTGCTCGACTTTGCCGTCTCTGGAGAATCTGCCAGTTGGGCACCTTTATTCGTCGGATCTGCAGTAGCCGGGGCAACTGCGTTTATGGTCATTCATTATTTCTTGGCTTTTCTGCGTCGGTTTACTCTCTGGCCATTTATCTGGTACAAACTGATACTGTCAGTGTTGGTTATAGGAATTATCTGGCTTAATTAAAGGGTTTTTAGTGTCCTTAGAAGGGAAGGGAATGAGTCATCGAGCTGTCATTTTTCTCCCCCCAAGTCGACGTATCAAGAGGAATTTCACGTTTACGCGAGCCATCTTTAAACAAAACATGGCCATGCAGAAGAGCGTAGTCAAAAACTTTTTTCGTAACCTTAACGTCCTGCTGACAGTATTTTTTTATTTCATCGATCTTACCTTCCCGCCACCACCGTACAGCATCAAGACCATGACCACTTTTTTTTGCTCCCACGGTAGCTTGAGCGATCACGTCAAGTCTAAGTCGTCTTCCGAGAGATTGTTTGATCGATTCAAGCAGATCAATACTTTTGATGTGTGAGAGATCTCCCGGGTAATATTTATTCAGAAGCGGTATATCAAAATGGTTGCTATTGTAACCAACTAACGCATCAGCCTGTTCTATGACGGGCCACAGATCCGCCAATTCATCTACTGAGACAGTGGTGTAGGTATCCGTTCCATAGTCATAGGCAGAGACGACCGATATGCTGAGGGCAGACGGGTCACTACTGCCGACATCGCTGAAAATATTCTGTGTTTCCAGATCAAATACAACGTAGCGCATAATTATTTGATCTGAGGAACAAGTGTAGCTACGTCACCGGTTACTTCAAGCCCATCACTCATGCGTTTTAACGTATAGAGACCTTTCTCTCTTTCATCCTCACCATAAACAAGCACAAAAGCGACGTTGCGTTTGTTGGCATCCTGAAGTTTTTTGTCGAGTTTCTTGGTACCAATATCGATTGCGACAGAAATTCCCACTCCTCTAAAACCGGCAGCTAGTTTCTGGGCGTCTAGGTTTAATTCACTGCCGGTGGTTAGAATCAGTAGCTGCGGGGTTGTCGGCAACACTCGACCCTCCAGAAGTCCATGTGTCTCAAGGAAATCCCGCATAGTTACATCTCCCATGCCAAAGCCGATTCCGGAAATGGGCTCACCGCCGAAAAGAGAAGTCAGGTTGTCATAGCGGCCGCCGCCTAAAAGTGAACGATTATTTTCACCAGAAACATCAAAGAATTCGAATATTGTGCCTGTGTAATAATCAAAACCACGCGATAAAGTGGCATCAGGTATCACATTTTTTATTCCAAGTTCATAGAGGCTGTTGCCGATTTTCCAAAGGTCATCTTGTGATTCTGAATCAAAATCCTTGATATTGTCTTTCAAGTGTAATTGTTCGGCAAAAACAGGGTAGGCATCGGTACCAACTATTACTTCAAGTTTTGTAACGTATTCTGATTCAGGAATTTTATTCTTACGATCACGCAGCCTTAGTATCTCTAAACACTGCTCATCAGATAGTTTGAACCCACAGTTTCGTGCGATAGATTGTAAAAATTCTATAAACACACCCCGATGATTGACTCTAATTTCAAACATTTCTGACGTAGCGCCGAAATTGATCATGATGCGGTAAGCCAAGGCGATAATTTCTACGTCGGCAGAGATGTCGTTGGCACCAAAAATGTCGCAGTTTAATTGCCAGTGCTCGCGTAGACGACCGCGTTGGGTGCGTTCGTAGCGAAAGAGGTTTGGTATCGAATACCAGCGAAGCGGGAATACGAGGTCGCGACGACGACCGGCCACCATGCGGGCAACGGTCGGTGTCATCTCCGGTCGTAGCGTCACCTCGCGGTCGCCGCGATCGGTAAATGTATATGTCTGTTCGTTAACCAATTCTTCGTTTTCAGCTCCTTTACTCCTATATAGGTCTGCCGGTTCGAGCACTGAAGCGTCATAACGCTCAAAGCCAAATGATTCGGCGGTCTTGGCCCAAATGTCGAATATATAGCGTTGTACAGCCATGTCTTCCGGGTAGAAGTCGCGCACGCCTTTGTATGGGTCAGTTGGCAAGTATTTGTCAGTCATAAATTGATTTTAATTAAGATTCGCTTCAGTTTGGTGAACAACGCGTAGGCGATCATCCATGGCTTTTTGAATCAGTGATTGCAGACCGCGCGGGTCGGGCAGTCCATCACTCTTGAAGTTGCTATCAAGTGCGCTCGCAGTTTGGGCGCGCATCGTACCAAAGTTAAGTAGAGTAGGAATTATACCCGAGACGGTGACTTTTATATCCTGCAGACGCTCGAGACGAAAATGACTGACTTTACGATTAAAAAAACGCAGCTGGTCAATCACGATGATGCGCCGGTCAGTGATGATCCAAAGATCGAGATAATAATGAGTCCAGGTGGAGAAAGCGGCCATGGCACAAAACAGGAGCCAGAGACAAATGAAGAAGCTCAATACCATGTTCATATCGGCTACTTGAAACAGGTTAGCGGATTGGATGGGAAGAAGTGAATCAGGAATGTTGGAATATATGATCGCGACCATAAGAGGCAACAGAGCCGCGATAACGACGCTCAGTAGTTGAATGGTTATAACAAACCAATGCTTACGCACCATGGTGATGACTCGCTCTTCCGGTT
>CAZSDR010000011.1:0-11359 GCA_964605695.1 uncultured Candidatus Saccharibacteria bacterium
CCCAATTGGCTATTTTGTATCGTTTCACTCACAAAATAGCTCAATCGGGCTTCGAATCCTTAGGACTCATTCAAAATAATGCTGACACAAGGTCAGCATTATTTTGAACAAGTGCGCCCGCCAGGACTCGAACCCAGAACAACTGATCCGAAGTCAGTTATGATATCCATTTCACCACGGGCGCAAGTGAAAAACTAATGAAAACTTGTTTTTACTTACGTTTTGAACGCAGCGCACGAAAGGTCTCCTTACGGGCACAAACGAACAGGAGTATGATACGGTAGTGAGGCGAAAAAGCAACGTGACTTTGATACAATAGAGTAACAATGATAAAAAATTCCGATATTCCTCTGGAGGTACGCCATGTGGCTGACGCACTAGAAAAGGCTAACTTTGAAGCGTATTTGGTAGGCGGTTGTGTGCGCGACCTGCTTCTTCTGCGTACTCCAAAAGATTGGGACATCACCACCAATGCTGATCCGGAACAAATTAAAGCCATTTTCCCAGACCACTACGCCAACAATGAATACGGGACTATTGGCGTTAAAAATGAAGACACTGAGGATGAGCGCTTGAAAGTGATAGAAGTCACGCCTTATCGAGCTGAAAGCGGCTACAGTGACGCCAGAAGGCCAGATGAGGTACGTTTTGGTGTCTCTCTCGAGGAAGACTTGGCCCGTCGTGACTTCACCATCAACGCCATTGCCTACCGCCTTAAAGACGAAACTACCGTAGATACATTCAACGGGTTGGCCGACCTTAAAGAAAAGCGTATTTGCGCCGTTGGTAATGCCGAAGAACGCTTTGCTGAAGACGCTCTTAGAATGATGCGAGCAGTCCGATTAGCCGCTGAACTAGACTTCGTTATAGAGGCAGAAACCATGGCTGCCATCAGTAGAAATGCGACTCGACTCAAACGTATTTCAATAGAACGAATTGCGACTGAATTCATTCGCATCATCGAATCACCAAGCCCGATGCAAGGCCTCGTTTTTCTTGAAAAACTCGGTTTGCTTGAATATATAATCCCAGAATTAAAAGAGGCTATTGAGTGTGAACAGGGGGGTATTCACGCGTATGATGTCTATGAACACTCACTTCGCTCACTGCAAGCGGCGGCAGATAAAGGCTATTCGACAGAGTTACGTCTCGCCGCCCTTTTTCATGATATTGGCAAGCCAGCTACGAGGCGCGAAGGCGGTCGCACTAAGAAATACACCTTTTACGGCCATGAAGTAGTCGGCGCCCGCATGACAGAAAAAATCCTTGCCCGCTTGAAAATACCTAAAGAATTGGCCACCAAAGTGGTAGCCTTGGTGCGTTGGCACATGTTTTTTGCCGACCCTGAAGAAATCACCTTGGCGGCGGTACGCCGCACCATTGTGAGGATAGGGGAAGAGAATATCGAGCATCTTTTGAATTTGCGCGTCTGCGACCGCATTGGTACTGGCCGGCCTAAAGAACAGCCATTTCGTTTCCGAAAGTACAAAGCGATGGTTGACGAGGCTTTGCGTGACCCGATTTCAGTCAAAATGCTGAAGATAAATGGCGACCGAATTATGACTCTGACTGGGGAAAAGCCGGGGAAAAAGCTGGGATATGTACTGAATGCACTAATGGAAGAAGTGTTGACAGAGCCGGGGAAAAACACCGAAAAGTACCTAGAAACAAGGGTTTTAGAGTTATTGGCGCTACCGGAAGCAGAATTGGTTGAATTAGCTGAAGCAGGGAAGCAGAAACAGGCCGAAGAAGAAGCCGCCGCCTTAAAGGACATCGCCCGAGAACACAAAGTAGGGTAGGTAGATTAAACTATAAGGGGCCGCCAATGCTTGCGCTTGGCGGCCTTTAATCTTCAACCAGCTCCCATCGAAAATAGGTGGTTTTGTCCTGCTGGACCTCCAAATACCCACCCGGCTTAAAGTCTTCTGGGTGGATAAACACTTCGAAGAAATACAAGATGTTTTTAGTAGTAAGACCTGGATAACTTTGGCTGATAGACGTTTTTATGACCTCTCCCGAAGAAACACACTGTTGAAACCGTGTGATTTGCAATTCTTCCTGGAGCGCCCGTAAGACTTGATATGTATCCGGGACATCCTGAGTTTTTATCTTTTCGCCAAGTGAACTCAGGAGATCACGTTTGCGCACGCTTCCATCAGCAAATATTTGTCCTGTTTCGACAAGATAGTAGATTTTTCCACCCTGCTCACAGAACACATTTATGGCTAAAGTCCTTATTTTTCGGCATAATTCACCACCACTGACATACAAAACTGCTTCACCAGAGGCAATCTCGGCGCACAGTTGGCTAACTGTCTTATTGGGTGGATGCCAACCCTCGGTACTTATACCATGTACTCGAAGAACAGACTGCACCAGCCTTGGAACCTGATTTTCCATGACCATCCTCCTCCATCTTTGCTTAAGAATACCTTATAAAATATGAATGAAAAGCCCAAGAAAACAGCAAATCCCAGACCCCATTTTCAAAGCAGAGCGAAAGAAACTGGTGATTTTATGACTAAGACGTATATGGACATACGGCGCAGGAATAAAATCGACAGTTTATACAGCTATGCAAAGAAAACGCAGTTAAGAATCGCATTTCTGGGCGTATTTATGAGTGAAGAACGAAGGAAATGAATGCGGATTTTGTGAGTGGTACACAGACGTACAGCGAGCAAAATCCGCCCTCATTTCCTGAAGTTATTTGCCAGAAATAGGTTCAGAAATAAAAAAAGGCCCGGGAAATCGGAAGCTAATCGGTGGTGAAAGGCGATTTGCTGCCGGTTTCCCAGGCCTTTAGCCAAGGTGAGACTGATTGTCTCCTGAGGTTATCTATATTCAAGATTTCCTCTATATTGGTTGGCTTTTTGTGTGATAAAGCTTTCTGTTCTTTTTTTACATGAACAAAATAGTTTATTGGTTAATGGGTTGCCGCCGGGATTCGAACAGGAGGTTCGTCTCCCTGTTGCAACCCATCAATCAATCGCTTTACCTAAATTGGGTGGGATGAACTAGAGTTGGAGGTAATAACTCTTTTATTTTTGAAAGTACATTTTGAGATCTCCGGTGAGACGCTCGCCCTTTCTGGGCCTGACAGTATGTTATGTCCTTTATAAAAAGGTGTAAAGGACATACCAGTGGATAACTGGGGAAAACTGCAAAAACCCTGTCCTTTATAAAGGACAGGGTTTTTGCTTTAGCGATTATACGCCTATAAATAAGGATATTTCTAACTGTCTCTCAACCCTATTTGACAAAAATTATTTCCGTGTGTTTGTAAGTAGTTGGTTTTAAAGAGAAATATCTATCGAAACCGGACAGTGGTCACTCCCTAACACATCAGGATGGATGCGCGCACTCTTGAGAACCGGCGTCAGGGAAGTGGAGATAAACACGTAGTCAATGCGCCACCCAACATTGCGCTCGCGAGCCCCGCCCCACGGACTCCACCAGGTGTAATTGTCGCCCTCTTGATTGAAGTGTCGGAAGGTGTCGAGAAAGCCATGCTCGATGTAGGCTGAAAGACCAGTGCGCTCCTCTGTGGTGAACCCTTTCTTTCCTTCGTTCTCCTTAGGTCGAGCCAAGTCAATCTCAGTATGGGCGACATTGAGATCGCCGCAAAAAATTACCGGTTTCTCTTTCTCCAATTCCTTCATATAAGCCAAATAAGCCTGATCCCACTTGGTACGGACGGGAATCCGGGAAAGATCGTCTTTGGCATTGGGTGTATAGACGGTACTGACGAAGAAATGAGGGAATTCGAGTGTAACCACCCGACCTTCATTGGTAGTATCTCCATAGCCATCTGCAAGAGAAAAACGGCTTATAATATGGTCGGGAAGGCCATAAAAAGCTTCTTCGGGGCTGGTTTTGGTAAAAATAGCGGTGCCGGAATAGCCTTTTTTCTCGGCCGAAGACCAATATTCTTCGTATTCCGGTAAGTCGACTTCGCTTTGGTCTTGGTGGGCTTTGGTCTCCTGCAAACAAAGAATATCGGGCTGATGTTTCGCAATAAATGGTTCCAGTAGGCCTTTTCGATGAACAGCTCTGATTCCATTGACATTCCAAGAGTAAATTTTCATCCTAGCATTATAGACGGCATGGTCCTTAAATACAAAAATAGCCATTGCTGGCTATTTGGATGGCCGACGGGGGAGGGTATGAAGGGCGGGACAGCGCTCCATATCCTCGACCCCATCGGCCACTAGTGGGGGAAGAAGTTAACCTCCTTTCCTTCTTATACTCACCCCACTCTGTACTGGTAGGGCCGTCCGAAGAAATTTCCGGACGGCCCCGTTCCCACTGACGGAAGCAAAGGGTGTCTGCGCCAAGTGGGAATCGAGATTCGATACAACCGACTACGGGGGGTTCGGCCAGCAGCACGAATCTCAACTTAAATCTTTCATAAATATATAACCAAAAATGTCTAAACGCAATAGACCCATTTAAAAGTGCATTTTTTGGTTTTTTCGGTACAATGTCCGAATTCAAGGTTACCGGGCTCATGGTATAACGGTAACACGCGTCCATGGCATGGACGAGTTCGGGGTTCGATTCCCCGTGAGTCCACAAACTGGCCAGCCGGATACACGAATGTGTTCCGGCTGTTGCCATTTGTAGGACTCACGGGGAATCGAAAGGCGGAGTCGGGGACCCTTTGGGCCGACGAGCCCGGGGAGGAAGTTCTTAGTAAAATTTGAGTTTATGAAAAATTTTACTTAGAAACTTGACCCCGATTCCCCGTGTCGATATGGTAATAATTCTAAAATTCTACTCCTCATATAGTAAAGTTTAGAAATGGCAATTTTTTACGGAAAAGAAAGTGATTATATTAATGAAATAAAACGTCACTCTCACAATAAGGCAACGTGGCTGATCATCTTATTTTTCTTACTTTTCTCACTCTATCTATATAACTTCACCGAACTTATAAAGCTCTCGGTCTTACCGTCCTTCGTATTTTTTGTTATTTTTGTTAGCTCTATAAAGATCATCGAGTTATTTATTGACAGACAGTTAGTAAGAAAGTGGAAAGCGGCACGTGGCCTAGAGGGAGAACGTGAGGTTTTTGAGACTCTCTCTAAATTACCTGACACTTATTCAGTATTCCGAGGCTTAAATACAACAAATAAATATGATATCGACTTTTTAGTTATAGGTCCAACGGGAGTGTTCGCTATCGAAGTAAAAAGTCATAAAGGAATTTTGGAGTTTGACGGAGAAAAACTGAAAATTAATTCCCAACATTTTAAGGAGAAAGATATACTTCGGCAGGCATTTAAAAATGCTATGGATTTAAATTCGTTCTTAAAAGAACAAGCTGGCATAGATATATTCGTCACGCCAGTAATTATATTTTCTGACCAAAAAACATATCTAAAGTTCGGTATGAAAAAGATTAAGAATGTTTATGTAATCAATAATAAATGGACCATTGAACTATTAACCAAACAAAAAAATGTTGGTGTAGATATTGAACTGCTCAGAGAGGTATTGAGTAAATATACAAACTAAGCAAAGAAATGATAAACAAATCCGACCGACCCTAGTCAAAGGGCCGGTCGGCGTTCACCAGCCGCGCTCGGACACATAAGGCAAACCCAATTCTAGGACCTCTATGTATTCCATAAGCAATTCGGCTTCCTTTTCTGGGTCCTCCATGTTGGGATGAAGGAAGTAGAGTATATACTCCGCGTGTTTTGCAAGCCCAACCTGCCTCGTTATACACGCCTGTATATGCCAGAATTGAGATTGATTAGCGCCGTTACTCCTCTCACTTGTACGTTGTGCGGCACAGAAGCCGTGCATCACTACCCAGTCATGCAACAGAGAGTCATCGTCCTCTCGTTGCAGAAATCCATGCGTGATATAAAGGTCGTATTGGCTAATCCTAGCTGGAGAGCAAGGGCGAGAAAGACCGTTGCTGTTCCTACAAAGTCCGGGCACACTACCGTCACCATAAAAAGGCAGAGACTGTGGTAAACATTTGGCTATGTGCAGATTTACTTGCGGAGTGAAACTAGAATTGAAAGGATAAAGCGACCGTAACTTTTCCTGAATGTCGTCGTCAATATGACTCAGACGATCACTCGCTACGGCCCATTCCTCGACTGTCAATTCATTGCTGTCGACTTTCGTGAGCACAGCGGGACTGCAAACATTTGGGTAGCTACCTAATAATGTCTCCAGCTGACCCGCCCCGCTGGATTTGGGAATCAAGGTCGACAGCGCCAGACATAGGCAAACGATCTTTCTCATCCTCCATCCTCCGTTTGAACGACTCGCGTTCGGGTTGAGATATCGCTCTCTGAAGTTCTCAAGGAGCGAAGCTAAAAGAATTATAACCCCTCGGAGACTGCGTGCAACAAAGGGCCGGCGGGCTTTGCCCGCCGGCCCTTTGTTTTAAGAGAAATCAGTGGAAATCAGCAAGAAAATTCACCCTCAGCGCAAGGACTCAGAATGGTATTTTCCAAATCCGGCTCGCCCGGCTCAGAACCCACGGTAATAAACGCTTCGGGGTCAAGACCATCTTCGCCATTCCACATCGTCCAATAGTATTTCCACTCGTACCAACCGATATTGAGATGTTTGGTTGAGATGCCGTTTTGAGACAAGGTATGTCCCATCTTGCGACTTGCCATACACGCCGCGCTGTAGCAGTAGGTGATGATGTCTTTACCCGGATTGGCGTCCGCCACCTCTGCAAACGCAGCTACTACGCGCTCTTCGTTACTCATTCCTGACACAGAAGGATCAACATAATTTGGAATATTGATAGCGCTTGTGATATGTCCAGCCTCATATTCCGCCTCTGAACGCAGGTCTACCAAGACAAAAGAGTCTTGGGTGCCGCTTTGGAGAGCCGCTTTGATGTCGTATGGACTGACCGAAACCGCGTTCTCAACGGCGTAATATTCGGCGGTGATTTCTGCCACGCTCGGCTCGGTGGAAGGGGTAACGAACCACACCGTAGCGGCTCCAAGCAAGAACCCAAGAGCCAATGGAAAAATTAACTGTTTCTGCGCTTCTGACATAGACAAGAAATTATGATATTAACCCCGCCACTTTACCACGGACAGCCGAAGGGTATCAATCAGGTTGGCAGGGCGGGCAAGATTTGCTATGGTTGCGGGCGAAAGTACACGGGAGGATATCGTGGAGAGACCAAGCTGTCAGGGTCATTGTACCCGCGGAGGGAAATGCGGCACCACGTTTATCAGGGAGACTCTAAATTCCGACGGCACAGTCTCCAAGGAGACATACTGCTGTTATTTGGCGGGATTTCTAGCCGAAAAGGGATCTCGGGTGCTACCTCCGAGAAGGGAAAAAAGGCGCGGGCGCAAATAAGTGCCCGCGCCCCGCTTGTTTATATAGTTCTACCTGCGACCATGAAACTTTTTATGGACTTCTCGAAGCCGCACGTCGGTGACGTGAGTGTAGATCTGAGTGGTGGCGATATTGGCATGGCCGAGGAGCATCTGCACCGAACGAATGTCAGCGCCATTACCTAACAGATCAGTAGCAAAACTATGACGGATAACGTGCGGTGTCACTTTACGCGTGATACCGGCCGTAGCGGCGTGTTTTTTTATCAGACGCTGAACGGCCCGCGGGAAAATGCGTCTATCACTTTGGCTATTTTCGGCTTTTTTGCCATACCGGATAAAGAGTGCATCCTCAAAATCTTTGCGGCTCCTTATGTAATCAGACAAGGCTTCTTTAGCGGCGTCGGACAGAAAAACCACCCGCACCTTGTCGCCCTTGCCACGCACCGAAAACTCCTCACGAGAGAGGTCAACGTCATCAATTGAGAGAGCGCAGAGTTCCGAAATACGCAAACCGGTAGAAAATAGCAGTTCCAAAATGGCTCGGTCGCGCTTGCCCTCCAGCGTCTTCGTGTCGGGTGCAGCCAAAAGACGCTCTAATTCTTTTGGAGAAATGAGGTCGAGGGACCGCTCGCTGACCTTTGCCAGCTCAATAGTTTCAGGCGAAAGGGAAGCAACACCGCGTTTGCGAATGTATTTAAGGAAGGCCCGCAGAGCAATCAGGTAATAGTTTTGGGTCCGACGCTTCATGGGATCGGTGCGACTGCCGGTTTTGGTGCCCGGCTGGCGATTGAGATGAAGACGAAACTCTCGCACGATGGACTCGGTGATTTGGGCCGGATTGTCGGTCTTGGCAAACTCTAAAAAACGGTCTAAATAGTGATTGTAGTTCTCGACCGTTTTGACGCTACGGCCACGCTCAATCTCGATATATTCCAAAAACTGCATTTTTAACTCCTTGAGCGTCATACTATATAAGTATAGCAGGTAGTTTGTCGCACAATCTTGGGTCGTTTTGACAAAAAGGCAAGCGAAATGTATAACTTGCAAAAAACTCCTTTTTATGCTATAGTGGTAGGAACCTTCGCAGGTTACTCAATCAGAAGATGGTGCGGCTATCTACGCAACATCCCACTAATTTTCAGAATATGCTGAGCAAGCAAAAGAAAGCCAACGCAATTAAGACTGCCAAACGTCACGAAACTGATTCCGGATCTCCGGAAGTGCAGGTTTCTCTTTTGACACGTCAGATTGAAGATTTGGCCAAACACCTTAAGAAACACAAACAGGACTTCCACTCACGTCGCGGTCTCTTGCAGATGGTAGCTGATCGCCGCAAGCACCTGAAGTATCTGGAGCGCAAAGATGTAAAAAAGTACGAGAAATTGGTTGACCAACTCGGCTTGAAGAAGTAGTAACAAAAAAGTGTTCCTTCGGGAACGCTTTTTTGTTAGTCAGATTTTTTAACAAATTCTCTTCGGTAGTTTTGAAAGAGGTTCTGGAGTATACTGCGCAAGGGAAAGTTTTTCCTATTTTAATATTTCACTGCTTTTAGCAGTGCTAACTCAAAAAATAATTAATTATGTCTTCAATAAGACAACCCGAACAACGGGTCGCGGTCATCATCGACACGCAAAATCTGTATCATAGTGCAAAAAATCTTTACCAGTGCAAAGTCAACTTTGCCGGAGTTATCAAAGCAGCTGTCGGCGGACGCAAACTCGTGCGCGCAATTTCATACGTGGTCAATACTGAAAGCGGGGAAGAACAACCGTTCTTCGAAGCACTCGAAAAAATCGGTATTGAAATCAAAACCAAAGACCTGCAAATTTTTTACGGCGGTGCCAAGAAAGCCGACTGGGACGTCGGCATGGCAGTTGATGCAATCAAACTCGCACCAAAAGTTGATGCGGTTGTACTTGCTACCGGCGACGGCGATTTCATTCCCTTAATCGAGTATCTTAAGAATCAAGGTTGTCAGGCTGAAGCAATTACATTCGGACGTTCAGCCTCATCTCGTTTTCGAGATATTCTTGATGACTTCACCGACATGGATGAGGATCCTAATTCGTTTCTCATCGGTTATCGCGGTCAACGAAAATCAAAAACGAGTTCGAAGAAAATTAAAGGTAGTGTAAGTCGCACCCGAACTGACGACCTGTAATCAGATTCAATTCAAATTATGAACAAACGATCATTCGAAGTGGTAGTGGGAGGCAAAACCATAACAGCTGATTTCACCGACTTAGCAGCGAAAGCAAACGGATCGGTTTTGATGCGCATGGGGGACACAGCAATTTTGGTAACCGCGGTGATGGGTGATCGAAATAATACTTCTTCATACTTCCCACTGTCAGTCGAGTTCGAAGAAAAATTTTATGCCGCAGGTGCAATCCTCGGCAGTCGTTTCATGCGACGAGAAGGACGCCCGAGCGACGAAGCGGTTCTTTCCGCACGCATCATCGATCGAACCATACGACCGCTCTTTGATCATCGACTCCGACGCGATGTGCAGGTGGTCGTGTCGGTGCTTGCGTTGGGTGAAGAAGATCCTGATGTGCTGGGAGTGATCGGCGCTTCGTTGGCACTTTCAGTATCTGACATTCCGTGGAATGGTCCGGTCGGCGCAGTACGTATCGCACGAAAGCGAGACACAGGTGAGATCATCATTAACCCTAATTACTCTGATCGAGAAGAAGGAAAATTATTTTTTGAAGTGCTTGCCTGCGGTAAAGATCAAACCATAAATATGATCGAGGTAGCGGCGAGCGAGGTCGCGGAAGAAGACATGGTGACGGTCCTCGAAGCAAGCATGAAGGCCCACGCGGTTCTTGAAGAATTTCAAAAAAAGATCGTCGGGGAAATCGGTATTACAAAAAAAGCTATCGATTTTTCTGAGGTTCCACAGGAAGTGACTACTCACTATC
The DNA here is from genome assembly GCA_964605695.1 of uncultured Candidatus Saccharibacteria bacterium. Taxonomy (GTDB): domain Bacteria; phylum Patescibacteriota; class Minisyncoccia; order Phycocordibacterales; family UBA918; genus OLB19. The sequence goes on from CAZSDR010000011.1 coordinate 10,259, forward strand.
AGGAACATGTTAAGCAGCGGTTGTTTGATACGATCTTTTCAAAACAGAGCGGCAAACGACACATCAATGATCTTAAAGAAGAATTTGTAACGGCAGTGGAAGCGGCGGGAATTGACTGTTCCACATCATTGCTCCACGAATTCTTCGAGAACGCTGTGGATGAGGAACTGCATCGGGGAGTATTAGAAAGCGGACTGCGACCAGACGGTCGAAAACCTGACGAACTTCGAGCTATTTATGCGCAAGCGGGCGGGGTTTCGCCGGCGTTACACGGTGCGGGCATTTTTTATCGAGGAGAAACTCACATCTTTAGTGCACTGACTCTCGGTGGGCCGGAAGCGGCGCAGATAGTAGATACGATTGAAACTGTCGACGTGAAGAAGCGCTACATGCACCATTACAACTTTCCACCTTTCTCTGTCGGTGAAACGGGTCGGGTAGGTGGTTTTAATCGACGCGCGATCGGTCACGGAGCATTGGCAGAGAAAGCTCTTTTGCCTGTTATACCTGATCAAACCACATTTCCGTATACGATTCGCTTAGTGTCGGAAACCCTTTCTTCAAACGGATCAAGTTCGATGGGCTCGGTGTGCGCTTCCACCTTGGCAATGATGGATGGAGGAGTTCCGATTGTACGACCGGTGGCCGGTATCGCTTCCGGCTTAATGATGAAAGATGGACGACATGTAATTCTCACCGACATCCAAGGGCCGGAAGATGAACATGGAGATATGGACTTCAAAGTGGCCGGCACCAGAATTGGTATCACTGCCATCCAGATGGACGTAAAGGTAGATGGGGTCAGTGTGGACATTTTGAAAGAAGCCCTGGCGGCGGCGCGCGTAGCACGATTTTCAATACTTGATGTAATGGAAAAAGAAATCTCTGCACCACGAGAACATATATCGCCGCGTGCACCGGAAGTTATTTCTGTGTCGATCTTGCCTTCGCAGATCGGATTGATAATCGGGAGTGGCGGCAAAACTATAAACGGAATAAAAGAAGAAACCGGAGTGACTGAAATTACCATCGAAGACGACGGGACCGTTTTCATTAGTGGTAAAAACGGCACCGCCGCTAAAGCGGCGGCACGCGTGCGAG
>CAZSDR010000012.1:0-319 GCA_964605695.1 uncultured Candidatus Saccharibacteria bacterium
TCACGTATCCTTGGTAGAGACCCAAGTGTAGATCAATACTTTCTTTAGAAATACTGTCAAGTTCAGGAATAGCAAATGTTTTAGCTTCGTAGTTCATATAGTTCAAGTTTATATCCTGCTAAAGAAATTCACCAGCATAGTACCATACTCATATAGTATGGATGATCGTCTCATGAAGAAGCGGTTAGTGTTGTTAGGAACTTTTGCGTTTTTGGCCCTTTTCGCTTGGGTAGTTCCATATCTGGAGGGAGGGCAGGGCGCGGGCCCCCTGAGGGGGCCCGCCGCAAGCACAAAACATTTGGTGTATATTGTTTATTTT